>NZ_JBYIQX010000019.1:0-135278 GCF_057707805.1 Streptomyces sp. bgisy159
ATCGGCAGGGGTGGCGCTGAGGGTGTTGTTGCGGCCCTTGCGGAAGGTGGTGCCGATCGGGTGGACGGGCGGCAGATACACCACGTCGAAGCCCATGGCGGCGATCGGCTCCAGCCGCCGGGCGGCCGTGCGGAACGTGCCGTGCGGGCGCTCGGGCGTACCCTCCGAACGCGGGAAGAACTCGTACCAGGAACCGAACAGCGCCCGCTCCCGCTCCACCAGCAGCGGCAGCGGATCCGACGCGCTGATCAGCTCCCGCAGCGGGTGGCGGGCCAGCACCTGGTCCGTCTCCGGGACGAGTCCTCCGGCCAGCCGCACGGACACCGGCAGCAGGTCGTCGCGGAGCGTCGCGGCGGCCGTCAGCAGCGTCGTGCGGTCGGGGCCTTCCGGCACTCCGGCGGCGGCCCGCTCGTAGAGGTCGGCACCCTCCTCCAGGACCACCCCGGTGTCGATCCCGGCCGGGATCTTGATGCGGGCGTGATGGCGCCAGGTGGCGATCGGATCGCTCCACGCCTCCACCCGGTAGGTCCAGCGTCCCTCGGAGTCCGGGGTGACCTCGGCGCCCCACCGGTCGGTGCCGGGCGCCAGTTCGCGCATCGGGGTCCACGGGCCGTGCCGGCCGTCGGGGGCGGTCAGTACGACGTTGGCGGCGACGACGTCGTGTCCCTCACGGAACACCGTCGCGGTGACCTGGAACGTCTCACCGACGACCGCCTTCGCCGGACGCCTGCCGCACTCCACTGCGGGACGGACGTCCCGGACCGGGATACGGCCGATGGCCGGGGTCGCACTCATCAGGTCTCACCTCCGCCGTAGTCGCGCCGGGCCCGCCGATCGGGCCTGGGTCCTGCGCCGGACGGGGGCTACCTCCCCGCCCGGGTCTCCGGTGACCGCCGTATCGACGGCGGACCGGGCCGGGTGCGCCCCGGCGTGCCGGTGCGTGCCGTCGCCCCGCGGCCGGCGCCGAGATAGTGCTCGGCGGCGTCCGCGGCCTCCCGCGCGCACCGCTTCCCCATCAGCACGCACAAGGTGTAGCCCGAGTCCTCGAAGGCCGCGCGCACGGCACGGTCGGCGGGGGAGGCGAGCATCATCTGCTCCCAGGTCCGGTACCGCCGCAACTGCCGGGTCACTTCGGCCTTCGAGGGCAGCAGCATGACGCCGTCCGCCTGCCGGGGCTCGCGAGCTTCCATGGCTACTCATGGTGCACGGACCACGACCCAACGTCCTGTTGGAGGTTCAACTACCGCATCGGGAGCCCCATCACTCTCATCGGCCCCTCGTGTTGCACGAATGGACTAACCCCTGCACCGTGGAGGTGACTCAGAAGCGAACCGTGCTCACGCTCCGCATCCCTCAGCCCGGCCCACCCGGGTGTTCCGGCAGCGCGAGCCTCGCGGTGAGGAGCCAACGAGATGAAGACCGCAGTGCCCTGCTACTACCACCTCGACGTGGAGGTCAGCCCCGAGCGGGTCGGACAGGTCAGGCGCATCCTGGCCGCTCACCTGCGGTACTGGGACCTCGACACACTCGTCGACCCCGTCTGCCGCGGCGCCGAGATGCTGCTGCGCGCCATCGACGAGCACGCGACGGACAAGAACACCTCCATCGAGATGTGGTGGAACGGCCAGCACCTCATCACGGCCGTGGGGGGCCACGACCGGGACCTGCGTCCCGACCCGGACCTGCGCGCCTGCCTGGGCCGCATCGCCGCGATGAGCGACGGCTGGGGGTGCTGCGCCACCAACGGGGGCGGCAACGTCATCTGGTTCTCGCAGCGCGCCCGCGCCGACGAGCGCGCCCCGCTGGTGCCGGTCGCGCCCGCGCCCAGCCTGCGTGAGGGGCTCCAGGTGCCGCGCGCGGTACCCGTCGCCGTACTCGCCGGCGCCGCCGGGGGCGCCCGGTGACCGGGGGGCGGAACAGGAAGGCAGGGGTGCCCGTGTGGAGCGGGCATCCCTACCCGTTGGGTGCCGAATTCGACGGCCAGGGCACCAATTTCGCCGTGTTCAGCGAGGTCGCCGAGCGCGTCGAGCTGGTCCTCGTCGACGACGCCGGACGGGCCCGGCAGCTGCCGCTCACCGAGGTCGACGGGTTCGTCTGGCACGGTTACGTCCCCGGGGTCGGCCCCGGCCAGCGCTACGGCTACCGGGTGCACGGGCCCTGGGCCCCGGCCGCCGGACACCGCTGCAATCCCGCGAAGCTGCTCCTCGACCCCTACGCCCGCGCCGTCGACGGACAGGTCGACAACCACGCCTCCCTCTTCGAGCGGGCGGGCGACCGCCCCGATCCGGCCGACAGCGCCGGGCACACCCTGCTCGGCGTGGTCACCGACCCGGCCTTCGACTGGGGCGGCGACCGCCCGCCCCGGCAGCCGTACGCCGACACGGTCATCTACGAGGCGCACGTACGCGGCCTGACCCGCACCCACCCCGACGTACCCCCCGAACTCCGGGGCACCTACGCGGGACTCGCCCACCCGGCGGTCGTCGGGCACCTCGTCGACCTCGGGGTGACCGCGGTGGAGCTGATGCCGGTCCACCAGTTCGTCCAGGACGGCGTCCTCACCGACCGGGGCCTGTCCAACTACTGGGGCTACAACACCATCGGCTACTTCGCGCCCCACAACGCCTACGCGGCGGGCGGCACCCGGGGTCAGCAGGTCAGCGAGTTCAAGGCCATGGTGAAGGCGCTGCACGCGGCCGGCCTGGAGGTCATCCTCGACGTCGTCTACAACCACACAGCCGAGGGCAACGAGCAAGGGCCCACGCTCTCCTTCCGGGGCATCGACAACTCCTCGTACTACCGCCTCGTCGACGGCGACTGGGCGCACTACTACGACACCACCGGCACCGGCAACAGCCTGCTGATGCGCCACCCCTACGTCCTGCAGCTGATCATGGACTCACTGCGGTACTGGGTGACCGAGATGCACGTCGACGGCTTCCGCTTCGACCTGGCGGCCACCCTGGCCCGGCAGTTCCACGAGGTGGACCGGCTGTCGGCGTTCTTCGACCTGATCCAGCAGGACCCGGTGATCAGCCGCGTCAAACTGATCGCCGAGCCGTGGGACGTCGGTGAGGGCGGCTACCAGGTGGGCAACTTCCCGCCGCTGTGGTCGGAGTGGAACGGCCGCTACCGGGACGCCGTGCGGGACTTCTGGCGCGCCCAGCCCGGCTCGCTGGGCGAGTTCGCCTCCCGGCTGACCGGCTCCTCCGACCTGTACGCCCGCAGCCGGCGCCGGCCGCGCGCCAGCGTCAACTTCGTCACCGCGCATGACGGGTTCACCCTGCGCGACCTCGTCTCGTACAACGACAAGCACAACCAGGCCAACGGCGAGGGCAACGGGGACGGCGAGAGCCACAACCGGTCCTGGAACTGCGGCGTGGAGGGCGAGACCGGCGACCGGGCGGTGCTCGCGCTGCGCGCCCGCCAGCAGCGCAACCTGCTGGCGACGCTGCTGCTGTCCCAGGGCATCCCGATGCTGCTGCACGGCGACGAACTCGGACGCACCCAGCGCGGCAACAACAACGCCTACTGCCAGGACAACGAGTTGTCGTGGATCGACTGGCGGCTCGGCGACGACCAGCGCCACCTGGTGGACTTCACCCGTCGGCTGCTCGCCCTGCGCGCCGCCCACCCGGTGCTGCGCCGGCGCCGCTTCTTCCTCGGCGAGACGGTCACCCACGCCGACCAGCCGCTGCCCGACCTGGTGTGGCTGCTGCCGGACGGGCGGGAGATGACCGACGCCGACTGGCAGGAGCCGGACGCGCACTGCCTGTCGGCCTTCCTCAACGGCGACGCCATCGCCGAACCGGACCAGTGCGGCCGGCCCGTCGTCGACGACTCCTTCCTGCTGCTGTTCAACGGCCACTGGGAGCCGGCGCGGTTCCGGCTGCCCCCGGCGGCCTACGGGGAGCGGTGGACCGTGTGCGTCGACACCGCCGAGCCGGACGGCGGCCCGGACGAGACCGAGTACAAGGCGGGTGCCCTGGTGCGGTTGATCCCCCGCAGCCTGATGGTGCTGTCGCGGCCCTCCCGCGGCCGTCCTTCGCGCACCCCGCGTTCCTCGCGCGCCCGGGCCCCGCGTTCCACGCGCGCCCGGGACTGACCGGCGCTCCCACGCGACCGCGGACCGGCCCACCAAGGGGCTGGTCCGCGGTCGTCGGTTCGGGGACGGGTCAGCGGCGCGAGCGGGACGTCACCGTGAACTGGGCGCCGTCCGGGTCGCGCAGCACCGCCTCGTCCTCGGTCACCTGCAGCACGCTGCCGCCGTGCTTCTCCGCCGTCCGCGCGCAGACCTCCACGTCGGGCGCGGCGAAGTGGACCTGCCAGTGCGGCCGGATCGTCGGGTCGGGCGCCGCCTCCAGAGCCCCGGAGACGATCCGCGCCACCACGTCGCCGCCGCTGCGCAGCACCACCTCGTCGCCCTCGTAGTGCACCTCGCAGCAGCCGGGCAGGTCGGTGGCCCAGTCGAGGATCTCCCCGTAGAAGATGGCGGCCGCGAACGCGTCGCGGGTGTGCAGCCGGATGAAGGCCGGTGCCGAGGAGCGCCACAGATCCCAGTTGCCGATCAGCTCGCCCTCCCACACCCCGAACGTCGCGCCGTCCCGGTCGGCGAGCAGCGCGGCCCGCCCGGGCGGCAGCGAGATCGGCCCCACCGCCGCCGTGCCGCCGCGCTCGCGCACCCGGGAGGCGGCCACGTCCGCGCTGGGCACGGCGAAGTACGGCGTCCAGGCGACGGCCATCTGCCACATCGTGGCGACCGCGGCGATCCCCGCCACCGGCATCTCGTCGGCGAGCGCGATCCGGAAGCGGTCGCCGAGCCGCCCCTTGCGCCACCGCCAGCCGAACACCGCACCGTAGAAGTCCTGCGTGGCCTCCAGGTCACGGCTGGTCAGACTCACCCAGCAGGGCGCTCCGAACACGGAGTGCGTGGTGACCCGGGTCGTGCCGGGAGGGGAAGACGGCTGGTTCATGGGCTCGCGTCCTGATCTGGTCGGCTGCCGGCCGGGGGTGGGGTGGTCGTGCTCCCAGTGTCCGACGGGAACCGCTCGGGGCGCCTGCCGAGAGGGCCGGTGGCACGATGGAGTCGTGGCACGAGTACCGCGGGGCACACCCGACGAAACTGCCGCGCAACTGCGCGAAGAGGTCGACCAGCTCAAGGAGGCGGTCGCCTCGCACGCTGTCGTCGACCAGGCCATCGGCATGGTCGTGGCCCTCGGCCGGGTCTCGCCCGACCAGGCGTGGACGGTGCTCAGGGAGGTGTCCCAGCACACCAACATCAAGCTGCGCAACGTCGCCGAGCTGATCCTCCTCTGGGGCCGCACCGGACGGATGCCGCTGGAGATCCACGCGGCACTGGAGGACTGCCTGGACCGGCTCGGCCCCACCCAGATCCCGGGGGCGCCGCCGACGGAGTGAACCGGCCGGGACGGACCGCCGGCCCGTCCCGGCCGGTTGCTCAGCGCCTTCGCCGCTCAGCGTGCCCCGTCTTCAGCGCGACCCGGCGAGGATCTCCTCGCGCAGGCGGTCGAAGCAGCCGTTGAGCAGCCGTGAGACGTGCATCTGCGAGATGCCGAGGTGCTGGGCGATCCGGCTCTGCGTCATCCCCAGGAAGAAGCGCAGGTAGAGGATGGTCCGCTCACGCTCGGGCAGCGCGCGCAGACAGGGCGCGGCGGCGACCCGGTCCACCACCGTGTCGAAGCCGGGGTCGCGGTCGCCGAGCGCGTCCTGGAGGGCGTAGCCCTCGGTGCCGGGCAGCTCGGCCTCCAGCGACAGCGCGGAGAAGCACTCGAGGGCCTCCACGCCGGTGCGGACCTCCTCCTCGGTGAGCTGCGCGTGGTCCGCGATCTCCGCGACCGTCGGCTCCCGGCCCTCGGTGACCTGCGCCAGCTCCTTCACCGCGTGCCGCACCCGGTTGCGCAGGTCCTGGACGCGGCGCGGCACGTGCAGGGTCCACATGTGGTCGCGGAAGTGCCGCTTGATCTCGCCGGTGATCGTCGGTACCGCGTACGCCTCGAAGGCGCGGCCACGCGTGGGGTCGTAGTGGTCGACGGCCTTGACCAGGCCGAGTGCCGCAACCTGGTAGAGGTCCTCCAGCGTTTCGCCGCGGCCCCGGAACCGGACGGCGATGCGCTCGGCCATCGGCAGCCATGCCTGGACCAGTTCGTCCTTCAGTGCCTGGCGTTCCGTGCCCTCGGGCGTGGAGGCCAGCCGGGTGAAGCCGGCGGTGGTGTCCGGGGCGTCGTCGTGCGGATGCGGTCGCGTTCTGACGGTGGGACGCATCGTGCGCGCCTCCCTCAGGGGTGTGCCGTGGGGACGGGCACCGTGGGAAAGCGCGCTCGGACCACGCAGAACTGCCGGAGCCGCCGCGCGGGAACCCGCGGAGGTGCCTCCGGTCCGAAGCACATCTGGTCTCGTTCCCCCGACCGGGTGGTTCGAAACACGTACGGGCGAACCGATGATCTTGCCGGTCGACGTGATGTGCGGCACGCCCGCCCGGGCGGCTTCGGGGAGCGCCTGGCGGATTACCGCTGGGCAGCGCTTGATCATCGATCAAAAGGGGCGATTGCCCTGGCCACAGCGCATTCCGCTCATTTGACAGTGTGCTGAGCACACGGATAGGAAGCAGCCCGGGAGCAGGCGAGAGGGCGGATTGTGTACGAGCCGAACGTGGTCGGGGACTGGCAGGAGTACGAGGAGCATGCCGGTCTGCGTCTGCGCGTCCACCGACTGGAGCGGGGCGAGCCGCCGCGCGGACGCGACGACGCCGCCGACGGACTGACCTACTTCCGGCTGCGCGTCACCGTGGAGAACCGCGGCGACCGGCCCCGCACCGTCCATCTGGAGGACGGTCAGATCGATGTGCGCACGGGCCCCGACGGGGAGAGCGCGTTCGTCGACTGGCGCAGCACCCAGTTCATCGAGGGCTTCGACGTCTACCCGCTGCGCCGGGCCACCGCCGTGCTGTACGCGGCCGGCCCCGAGGCGGCCCTCGGCCAGATCGACGTCCAGATCCAGCTGCGCGTCGACGACGAGTGGAGCGAGCGCCGGATGTGGACCGGCCGTATCGGCGCCCAGGGGGAGTCCGTCGCCGCCCCGGCCGGTGGCGCGGCACACGACGGGCTCGCCGACGGGCTCGCGCACCAGGTGAGCTGCTTCCTGCGCCGCCAGGCGGAGGAGGGCACCGCCTGACCCGGACGGGGATCAGTGCGGGATGCCGTCGATCAGCTCCCGGGCGCCCTGCCGCAGCAGGGTCACCGCGACCGAGGTGCCCAGCGTGGCCGGGTCCAGGGGGCCCGCCCACTCGTGGGCGTTGAGCCGGGTCTTGCCGTCGGGGGTGAACACACACGCGCGCAGCGACAGGTCGCCGGACCGCTCCGCGTGGGCGTAGCCGGCGATCGGGCTGTTGCAGTGCCCTTGCAGGACGTGCAGGAACATGCGCTCGGCCGTCGCCTCCCGGTGGGTCGCGGGGTCGCCGAGGGCGCTGACCGCCTCTATCAGGGCGGTGTCGCCCTCGCGGCACTGCAGGGCGAGGATGCCGGCGCCGATCGGCGGCATCATCGTCTCCGGCGACAGCACCTCGCTGATCACGTCCGTCCGGCCGATGCGTTCCAGGCCGGACACGGCGAGCAGCAGCGCGTCCGCCTCCCCGGCGGCCAGCTTCTCCAGCCGCCGGTTGGCGTTGCCCCGGAACGGCACGCACCGCAGCTGCGGATGGCTGGCGGCCAGCTGGGCGGCGCGGCGCACCGAGGAGGTCCCGATCCGCGTCCCGGCCGGCAGCTCGTCCAGGGTCAGTCCCCGAGGGTGCACCAGGGCGTCACGGATGTCGTCGCGCTTGAGGAACGCGGCGAACACGGTGCCCGCCGGCAGCGGACGGTCCGCCGGGACGTCCTTCACGCAGTGCACCGCGAGGTCCGCCTCACCGGCCAGCAGCGCGGCGTCGACCTCCTTGGTGAACGCGCCCTTGCCCTCCACCTTCGACAGGTCGCCCAGCCACTTGTCGCCGGTGGTCCGCACCGGCACCACCTCGGTGCGCACGCCGGGCTGCGCCGCGGCCAACTCGGCGCGCACCCGTTCCACTTGGGCCAGCGCCATGGGCGAGTCCCGGGAGACGATCCGGATCAGGCGGTGAGAGGGCATGCGGGACACGATAGACCCTCGCGCGGGCTCACCGGTCCACGTCCGGGAAGTACCGCACCTTGTGCACGGCGCGCGCCCCGAGCCGGTCGTAGAAGCGGATCGCGCCCTCGTTCCAGGCCGGGGGACGCCACTGTTCCGGCCGTCATGGGCGGCCGGCCCCCCGGTGGACCAGGGGGCCGGCTCCCTCGGACGGTGCTCAGGCGTAGGGATCGAAGGCGATGCCCGACGGTTTGGCCTCCGCCAGGTGGCCGGCGAACGAGGCGTCCTTGAGGCCGAAGTGTGCGCTGCCGAAGTCGTGGGAGCTCAACTTGTCGCGCAGGCCCGCCGGGTAGCCGTCCCAGCCCACCAGCGGCGGGTACTGCCAGGTGCCCCGGTGGTTCTCCGGCGGCTCGTCGTTGCCGTTCGCGAGCCGGAAGCAGTGGGTGCCGATGCCGTCCTTGTGGTAGACGACCTTCGCGTGCGTGCCCTCGAAGCGGACGGTGGAGGCGGCGTGCACGGTGAACGACCCGTGGTTGGACGTCGCCACGTACCGGACCTGGCCGCCCTGCACCCACACCACCACGTGCTCCCAGTCGTGCCGGTGCCCGCCGAGGCTGATGCCCGGCAGCGCCTGGTCCTTCTCGAAGTACAGGCCGTAGAGGTAGGCGCACCAGTCGTGGTCGCACTTGGCGCGCGAGTAGCTGTTGGTGTTCTCCAGGTCACCGGCGTCGCGGCAGTTGCCGTTGAGCGCGCCGGTCGGCTTCAGGCCGCCGTTGACCGTGCCGTCGGGGCCGATCGCGGCGGAGGAGTAGCAGCCGTCGGTGTCGTAGTCGAACGCCGGACGGTACGTCAGCTCCTCCTGGGTCGCGTTCTGCGGCAGCGCCGGGGGCGGCGCGGCGTGGGCCACGGTGGGGACGGCGAGCACGAGCGCCGCGGCACCGGCGAGTCCGGTGAGCCATCTCCTGCGGTGTGCCTTGAACGACGGTGACGCCACTGCGTCCTCCTCGAAGAATCCGAGTGCAGCCCAACGGCTGGGATGCAAAACGGAGTTCAGCTTCCCGGCTTATCGCGTCCATGCCAAGAGGAGGGGGTGTACTCGCGGTGAAGCCCGGCTCGACAGACGGGTGGGCGGGAGCCGGCCCGGGTCAGCCGGTGCCGTCGGGGACGTCCGCCGCCGACTCCTCGGGCGTGAGATCCGGCCGCAGCCGCAGCCAGGACGGCTGACGCAGCAGCCCCGAACGGGTCCGGGTGCTGTGCCGGACCTCGCCCACCAGCCGGGGCTCCACCCAGTGCGCGCCCGTGACCTGCGGCACCGGGTCGAAGGGGCAGCGGGGCGTCGCGATGTCCCGCAGCCGCGCCGCCAGATCGGCCCTCTCGGCCTCGCTCCAGCCGGTGCCCACACCGCCGACGTACCGCAGGGCCGTCCCGGCGCGCTGCCCCACCAGGAGGGCGCCGAAGGTTCCCGTCAGCCGGCCCCTGCCGGGCGACCATCCGCCGATCACCACGTCCACGCCCAGCATGTTGCGGATCTTGATCCAGTTCCGGGAACGCACACCGGGCTCGTAGGGCGAGTCCAGCCGCTTGCACACCAGCCCCTCCAGGCCGTGCTCCCGGGTGGCCGCCAGCGCCTGCGGGCCGTGTCCGACGAGCGCCGACGGCGTGGACCACGTGGGCCCCGTCAGTTCCAGGCCCTCCAGCTCGGCGCGACGCCGGACGTACGGAAGCCGCAGCAGCGCGCGCCCCGCCAGGTGCATCACGTCGAACAGCACCAGGTGCACCGGCGCCCGGGCCGCCAGCCGCTCCGCGCGCGCCGGCGCGTGCGCCAGTCCCATCCGCGACTGCAGCGCCTGGAAGTCGGCCCGCCCCCGCGCGTCGAGCGCCAGGATCTCCCCGTCCAGCACCGCGGGCGTCCCGCCGAGCGCCGTGCCCAGCGGCCGCAGCTCCGGATAGGCCCCGGTGATGTCCTCCCCCGAACGGGCCCGCAGCACCAGGCCGCCGTCCCCGGGCAGATACACCACGGCCCGTTGGCCGTCCTGCTTGGTCTCGTACGCCCACCGCGCGTCCTGCGAGGCGGACGGCAACCCGCCCGGGGTGGCGAGCATCGGTGCGATCAGGGGCAGCTCCACGGGTCACTTGTCGACGGCTCCGCCCGTGCGCACGCCCCCGGGCGGCTGGTTTCCCCTGAACGGGGCAGCCTCCGCCGCCACCGCGCTCACCGTCGTCGACCTCGGCGCCGCGACCGGCGCCGGCGAACGCACTCTCAGCGGTTCTCTTCCGCGCCGAGTCCGGCATGACCTCCCCCCAGTGGCGCACCCGGTCCCGCCTCCACCACGCCCTGCGCCTGCTCGCCGACGGCGCCCCCGTCACCGTCGTCGCGCACCGCTGCGGCTGGTCGTCGGCCGGCGCGTTCACCGGCATGTTCCGCCGGCCGTCCGGCCGCACGCCGGGGCAGCACCGGCGGCACGGGCAGCGCCACCCGTGACGGCGTCCGCCGAGGGGCGCCTGCCACCACGCCCCTACCGTCGAGTAATATCGCGCGCCCGTCCATCGGAGGAGGAACCGTGCCCCGGTCCGAACGCTCACCCCTGTTGCTCGCCGGCCTGCTGGCCGCGGCGGGCGCCGCCCACTTCGCCGTGCCGAGGAACTTCGACGCGATCGTGCCGCGTGCCCTGCCCGGCTCGCCCCGTGCCTGGACCTACGCCAGCGGCGCCGCCGAACTGGTGCTGGCGGCCGGGGTGGCGCTGCCGCGCACCCGGCGCGCCGCCGCGCTGGCCACGGCGGCGTTCTTCGTCGGCGTGTTCCCGGCCAACGTCAAGATGGCGCTGGACTGGCGCGAGCGCCCCGCCCCGCAGCGGGCGGCGGCCCTCGGCAGGCTGCCCCTGCAGGTGCCGCTCGTCCTGTGGGCCCGCGGGGTGGCCGAGCGGGCGGAGGGCCGGGCATGAGCCGCGTCCCGAAGGCCGGTGACCGCGTCGACGACTTCACGCTGCCCGACGAGACCGGCACTCCGCGCACCCTGACCACACTGCTCGCCGACGGCCCCGTCGTCCTGTTCTTCTACCCGGCCGCCCTCACCCCCGGCTGCACCGCTCAGGCCTGCCACTTCCGCGACCTCGCCGCGGAGTTCGCCGAGGCCGGCGCGCGGCCCGTCGGCATCAGCGGTGATTCCGTCGACCGGCAGCAGGAGTTCGCCGGACGGCACACCCTCGGCATGCCGCTGCTGTCCGACGTGGACGGCGCGGTGCGGGACCGGTTCGGGGTGTCACGGGGCTTCGCGCTGGCGCCGACCAAGCGGGCCACCTTCGTCATAGCCGAGGACCGCACCGTCCTGGAGGTGGTCCGCAGTGAGCTGCGCATGAACACCCACGCCGACCGGGCCCTCGCCGCGCTGCGCGCCCGCCGCGCAACCGGTTGACCCGCCCGCCCGCGTCCGCAACCGCCGGGCCGACGGGCCACCCGCGCCGCTGACTGTCGACCGCTGACCGCTGACCGCTGACCGCTGACCGCCGGGCGGCGGGACCCACCCGTCCCGGCGGTCCCGCCGACCGCTTGACGCCCAGCTCACCCAGGGCTGGGGCGGCCGGCGGACCGTCGTCGGCAAGACCCTCTGGGCCGAACGGGGGCGACCGCCGCCCCCGTGAACCGGTCGGCCGGACGCCGCGCGCGGCCCGGACGGCCGCGCCGGTCAGAAGTTGGAGATCACACTGGTGAGGACATCGCTGATGACCTTCGGGTCCTGCGCCTTGTAGGCCCGGCCCCCGCCGGCGGCGGCGATCTTCTCCAGCACCGTCCGGCCGCCGGCGTCCTGCTCGTCCGCCTCGGAACCGTAGGCGATGGTGAAGATCCGGATCTGTTCCTTCATGCCGTCGATCCGGGCGAGCACGTCGTCCAGCGTCGGCGTGTCCGGCACCCCCTCGTTGCGCCCGTCGGTGAGCAGCACGAGCGCGTTGATGGAGTCCGCCGCGTAGCCTCCGCGCAGGGTGGCCAGGGCCGCGTCGACCGTGCCGTACAGCCCGGTGGCGCCGTTCGGGACGAGCCCCTTCACCTCCTTGGTGAGCTGCTCGCGGCGGGACCCGCCGCCCGCCAGGCCGGCGGACATCGGCCCGATGGGCACCAGCGATTGGTAGTGGTGCTCGCCGTCGATGTTCGCCGCGTTGGAGAACCGCCACAGCCCGACCCGGTCGGCGTCCCCGAACCCGCCGAACAGCGCAGGCTCGGCCTCCTTCAGCAGTTCCATCTTGGTCCTGCCGGTGCCCGGCACCTTGTCCTCCATCGACAGCGAGGTGTCGATGACGACGAGTACGTTGGCGGGCCGGCGCAGCCGGGACCACGCCTGCTGGATCCGGTCCAGGACCGGCCCCTGCGGCGCGCGGTAGGGGGAGAGTTCGGTGTCGGGCAGGGCGCCGTTGTCCGTGGTGACCTCCGAGCCCGGCAGCCGGTCGTGGGTGCGGAAGCCGTAGGGCGCGAAGTACCGGTCGAACACGGCACGGGTGTGCAGATGGGCGAGGAAGTCCGCGGCCACCGTCTGCTTGGGCGCCGGCAGCCCGTTGAGGACGACGTACGGGTGGTCGCTCTCCGGATTGCTGTCCTTCGGGTACAGCGAGACCAGGGGAGTGGTCGGCGGGCTGGTGCGCGCGCACCCCCGGGTGCCGTCGGTGGAGTACGAGCCGCACGGGTAGCCCTGGTTGTAGGCGACGACCGCGGCCTCCTCCACCGTCACCGCGGATATGTAGTCCAGCGCCTCGTCCGAGCCGCCGTGGTCGTCGGCGGCGCGCAGGTTGGACAGGAACGTCAGCGTGTCGTCCCCGTAGTGCACCACCGACTTCTCGATGTCCCGCACCAGCGCCTGGTTGTCCGGGTCGTCGATGTCCTTGACGGACAGTTCGGCGCTGGTGCCGGTGCGGGCGTAGAACGCGCCGACGGTCGCGTTCAGCCCCGAAGTCGAGTAGTTCGGGTTGGTCTTGCCGAGCTTCAGGGCACCCCACTGCCGCTGGCCGCGCTCGGCCCAGAAGTTCTTCGGGTCCTGCGCCCACCGGGCGAGGTCCTTCCAGCCGATCCGCTGCTCCGGCCAGCCCAGCGCCTGGGCCATCTTCTTGGGCATGGCGATGGTCAGCGGGCTGGTCACGATCGGCTCGGCCGTCTCCGGCAGCACCTTCAGCGCCTGGGGCGTGGCCCGCGACCGGGCGAGGGCGAGCCAGTCGCGTCCGGCGGGCGACCACACGTCGGGCGTCGGCCCGTCGTCCTCCGACCAGCCCCGGGACAGCGCGCGCATCCCGGTTCCGGAGTTGACGCCGGCGACGACGACCTTCACACAGTGCCCGTCGCTCCTGCGGGCCCCGTACCCGGTGGCGGCGTCGCCGAGCGGCGTCGACAGGTCGACGGACGCCGCGATCCGCAGGGTGACGTCGGCCTGTGCCGCGGGACACGGGGCCAGCGCCGAGCCCGCCTTGGTGGTACGGACCCCGTCCTCGCCGTCGTCCGACCCGCCGGACGGCAGCAGGGCCAGGACGAGCGCGGTGACGGCCGCGGCGACCCCGAGCACGGTCGCGGTGGCCGACCGCCGCGAGCCGAACGGCCGGGACAGCAGCCGGAACGTCCCGCTCCCCGACGGCTTCGCCGGCCGGCGGCCGGGCCGCGGCCGGGGAGCCTCACCGTCCGCCGTCGGGGCCGCACCACCGGCGGCTGAGCCGGATGCGGTGCCGGGCGCGGCGCCGCCGGGGTGCAAGGGGATGCCGGGGGAGGCGGATGCCGCAGGGGACGTGGATGCGGTGGGGGAGGGGGATGCGGCGGCGCCGTCGGTCCGCGGTGTTCCGGCACGGGCGCCACGGGACCCGGTCCCGGCGCCCGGCGCCGCACCGGCGTCGTCCGCACGGGACCCGCCGCCGGCGGAGGCACCCCGGGGTCCGGTGCCGCGGGCGGGTTCGGTGCCGGCGTCGGCCGCGAACGGGCCGTCACCGACGGTCCGCGGTCCGGCGTCGGCCGGGGGCGGCGTCCCGTCGACCGGAGCGGGGGAAGAGCGGAACCCCGCGTCGCCCGTGCCCGCCGCGGGCCCGTGTCCCGTCGCACCGGCCGCCCCTGTGCCGCCCGTGCCGCCTGTGTCGCCGCCCGTGCCGCCGCCCGTGCCGCTCGCGACGGCCGTCGGCCGTACCGCCGCGTCGGGGAGCCGCACCGCGGGCGGCACCTCGTCCGTGACCTCGTTCCCGGCCTCGTTGCCCACCTCGTGCACGACCCCGGCCGGACGACGGTCCGTCGGTGCGCCGACCGGCGGTCTGTCTGCCACCTCGGCGAACGCGCCCACCGGTGTCCCGCCCCACGGGGTGAACAGGACCAGCGCCTGGCCCACTTCGCGCAGCACCGCCACGGCCACCAGCGCCGCGTGCTCGGCCGCCATCCGCTGCTTGCCGGCCGCGTCCGCGGCGTGCTTGCGCCCGTCCGCCTTGTCGCTGATGCCGCGGATCGTCAGGGTCTGCATCCGCGAGACATGCGCCGCCTGACTGACCCCCGCGCTCTCCATCTCGATCGCGACGGCGTCGCTGTAGTGGTGCGCGAGCTGTTCCTTGAGCGGCGAGCGCGGATCGTTGAGCACCACCTCGCCGGCCGCGATCGGCTTGTGGTGCACCCGGAACCCCGGCTCCTCGGCCACGCGCATCGCGCGCTGCATCAGCCAGTGCGGGGTCTCCCACACGCGGGGCCGGGCGAGGCTGACCCCCGGGTCGTGCTTCTCGCTGTGGTAGGCGTAGATGTGGGTGCCGATGACCACGTCGCCGATCTCGACGTCGTCCTTCAACGAGCCCGCGACGCCGACGAACAGCAGCGCCGCGGGGCGGAACATCGCCCGGGCCTGCTCGGTGATCACGGCCGCCGCGATGTTGCCCTGCCCGATCAGCGCGAGCGCGGCCCGCCACCCGGTACCGCGCAGCCGGCCGACGTCGAAGACGGTCCCCGCGTCGTTCTCCCGCTGTTCGACGTGCGCGAGATGCCGCAGCATTGCGTCGTACTCCAGACGCAGTGCGGTGAGGATTACCACGGTGGGACGAGAGTCTGTCACGTGATCGACCGGGCCTCTGCTTCGACTCCTTGACGCGCGAACTGGGGGACATACGGTAACCCCGTGGTGGCACAGGGGCAGCAAGTCCGCCGATTCCCATGACCGTTCAGCCGAAATCGTGATGACCTCGACCGGTGTGCGGCGACCGTGCGACGGTGCCCTGTCGCCATCGCGCCCGTCCGCTGCCACGATCTTCCCGGAGCGGTAATCCGACCACGACCCGCGGAGCGCGCATGACGACGGACCGGGAGACAGCCGAGGAACCGACCGCGCTGGATGTGAGACCGGCCGCCGGGCACATCGGCGCCGAGATCGGCGGCGTCGACCTGGCCGGCCCGCTCGACGACGCCACGGTCGCCGCGATCAGGGCGGCCGTGCTGCGCTGGAAGGTGGTCTTCTTCCGCGGCCAGGAACTCGACCACGCCGCTCACGTGGCGTTCGCCCGCCGGTTCGGCGAGCCGGTCGTGCTCGGCCGGCGCGGCGGCGCCTCACCGGCCGACGTCCCCGAGGTCGAGACCACCGCCGACCGGCTGGAACTCGGCGGCCGGTTCGGCATGGAACACGAGGAGTGGCTGCGCCGCCGCCGGCACACCCTGCTGCGCGGCTGGCACTGCGACCACGGCGCCCGCGTCGACCCGCCCGCGGCGACCGTCCTGCGCGCCGAGACCGTCCCCCCGTACGGTGGCGACACCACGTGGGCGAACCTGGCCGCCGCGTACGCCGGACTCTCCGAACCCGTACGGCGGTTCGTCGACGGGCTGCGCGCCGAGCACCGTCTCGGCGTCGGCTACCAGGCCCGAACCGGCGACGACGCCTACCTGCGCCACCTCCTCGACCACCAGGTCGCCTCCGTGCACCCGCTGGTGCGCATCCACCCGGAGACCGGCGAACGGATCCTGTACGTCAACGGCTACTACGTCGAGCAGATCGCCGGCCTGTCGCGCCCCGAGAGCCGGGCCGTGCTCGACATGCTGCTGGAACAGGCGGTGCGGCCCGAGTACACCGTCCGCTTCCGCTGGGAGCCGGGCTCCGTCGCCTTCTGGGACAACCGGGCCACCATCCACCTCGCCCCGGCCGACACCACCCGTCTCGACGCGCCCAGGATCATGCACCGGGTGATGCTCGCCGGGGACGTGCCGGTCGGGGTGGACGGCAGTCCCTCCGAGCCGCTCGTCGGCACCGCGCCGGGCCGCTGGTGACCGGCCCGGCGCACGCCGGGGGTCTCAGGCCGCCCGGATGCCGGGCGGCGGCTCCTCACCGACCGTGGGGCCGCTCCCGGCCAACGCGATCACGACCTCGTCCTCGACGGGCGGGTCCACCTCCTGCGCCCGGTTGCCCGTGGCGGCGTAGCAGCGCAGCCGCACCGACTCGGGGGAGACGTCCACGCGCAGGAAGGACTTGAAGAACGGCGGGCTGTACGTCGCGGAGCCCGGTGAGAACAGCTGCGCGTACATCTTGCGCACCGGCAGCCGGAACCGCCTGGCCCGGCCGGGCCGACGCCCGGTGCCCAACAGGCCGGCGACCAGCCGCGTCCGCCGCGTCACCCGCGCCCCGGGGGCCGGCGCGCGGCCCGGCCGGATGCCGAGCCGCTCCTCCACCACCGCCGTCGCCTCGTCCTCGCTGAGGGCGAGGAAGCGGCGCAGCCGCAGCCGGCGGGCGTAGAGGCGGCTGTAGAAGGCCAGGGAGTCCCCGCGCAGCGGATAGCAGCGGAAGTCGTCCTCGGCCACGCCGGCGACGTCGACGCGCGGGATGGTGTGCGTGGCGTGCGTGAAGGCCCCGCCGCCGCCCGAGACGACATACTGCAGGGTGCGTCCGTCCGGCAGCCGCACCGGATAGCGCTGGTAGTTGTGGATGTCGCCGCCGATCACCGCCACGTAGCGGTGCTCCGGCGCGCGCACGATGTCGTCGACGGTGCCGCCGCCCTCGACGGGGCACGGGTGGTGCTCGCCGTCGACGTACAGCGGCGAACCCGTGATCAGGATCTTGTGGCGGGGCCCCCGGGACACCTCGCGCAGCCACGCGCCCTGTTCGGCGTCGAGCGTGCCGAGCAGCCCGGTGTCGATGCCCACGATCCGCACCGGCCCCGCGTCGATCGCCCAGTACGGCCCTGGCTGGACGGCTCGCAGAACCGGCGCGGAGCGGACCCCCCGGGCCTCGGAGAGGCGTTCGCCGTCCCCGGGGCGTGGCCGGTGCCACAGCAGGGAGCGCAGCCAGGCGCGGGTGAGCGGCCGGGGCCGCGGCTCGGCGGGCAGCGGCGGCGCGTCGTCGCAGAAAACCCGCATGAAGGCGCCGAGGCCCTCGTACCAGTCGTGGTTGCCGGGGATCGCGTAGATCGGCGCCGGATAGTCCCGGTAGGGCCGGAAGAACTTGGTGTCGTAGTCGTCGGCGCTGCCCACCGGATAGATCACATCGCTGGCCACCACCGCGAAAGCGGAGCCCTCACCGGCCGTCAGGAGTCCGGGCACCACCGCGTACTGGGGCTCGCCACCCTCGCCGGGGTCGCCGATCACCATGAAGGAGAAGCGGTCCGGGTCGTCGCGGCGGATCACCTTGTCCGCGGGCGCCCCGGCCGCCGCCCGCTGTGCCACCCACCGGGACCGGATGCGGCCGGTGGGGTCACCGAACCAGGAGGCCAGCACGCCGTTGCGGGCGGCCCACAGCAGCCGCGGGTCGAGCCAGGAGATCTTCTCGACCCGCCCCGGCATCAGCCGCCGGTAGGTGCCCCGGTCGGCGGCGCCCCAGCCGGCGCCCGCCGCGGTGTCGCGCGAGGAGTCAGACATCGGTGCACCGTAACAACGCCGCCCGGCCGGCGACACGGCGGGTGACGATCTGACCTACCGTCACCGCCGTGTCCCCGACGCTTCGTTGCCTGCGTCGCCCGGGGCGATGCCGCCGCTCCCGCCGCTCTCACTCGAACCTGGCCGTGTCCCCCGCGCCCCGCCGTACGATCTCCGCCTCGCCGCCCGAGAAGTCGATGACGGTCGTCGGTTCGGTACCGCAGTCCCCGGAGTCCAGCACCGCGTCCAGCACGTGGTCGAGCCGGTCCTTGATCTCCCAGCCCTGGGTCATCGGCTCCTCCTCGCCGGGCAGCAGCAGCGTGCTGGACAGCAGCGGCTCGCCCAGCTCCGCGAGCAGCGCCTGGGTGACCACGTGGTCCGGGATGCGCACCCCGACGGTCTTCTTCTTGGGGTGCTGCAGCATCCGCGGCACCTCCTTCGTCGCGGGCAGGATGAAGGTGTAGCCGCCCGGCGTGGACGCCTTGATCGCCCGGAACACGTCGTTGTCCACCCGCACGAACTGCCCGAGCTGCGCGAAGTCCTGGCAGACGAGCGTGAAGTGGTGGCGGTCGTCGAGCTGGCGGATGGTCCGGATCCGGTCGATGCCGTCCCGGCTGCCGAGCCGGCAGCCCAGCGCGTAGCAGGAGTCCGTCGGGTACGCGACCAGGGCGTCCGCCCGGATGGCGGCCGCGACCTGGGAGAGGGTGCGCGGCTGGGGGTTGTCGGGGTGCACGTCGTAGTACTTCGCCATCCGCCGAGCTTATGCCCCGGGCCGGGCCAGGGGCGCCCGCGAGGGCACGCGTCCCGCGTTCGGGCAGGTGGCGACGGTCCCGGGCGGCGCCGACCGGTGAGGTAACGTCCCCGACCGACGGCCCGGAACCCACCCGGGACACCGCAAAGCCACTTTGGGACGGCCCCGAGCCCCCACGGGACGGCCCGGAGCCCCCACGGGACGGCCCGGAGCCCCCTCGGGACGGCCCGGAACCACCCGGGCCCCGTACCAGCGCCGAGGAAGCCCGGGCCGCGCACCAGCGTCGGGGGACCCCGGTTCCAGCCGTGCGCCGGGCCACCAACCCGGCTCCGCACCAGCGACACAGCGACTCCAACGACACAGCGACACCAGCGACGAGGAGAGACACCCACATGCCCGGCCGGGACGACACACCCCGCCCCACGGACGCCCCCTGGGCGGAGCAGCTCCTCGACCAGCTGCAGTCGGCCGACGGTGACGTCGAGAAGGTGGTCGGCTGGCTCGCCGCCACCGTCGAGGCGGCCGTCTCGCTGCGCGACGGCACCGGAACCCTCCTCGCCGGCCCCGGCCTCCCCGCCGAACCGGGCCTGGTCGCGGACGTCGCCGGCGGCCGCCTCGCCTCCGCCGCCTGGACGGACGGGGGCCGGCACCTGCGCCTGATCCGTCTCGACCAGCCGTCCCCGGGCCCGGCCGGCGTCCTTGCCGTCTCCCGCCCGGAGCCCTTCGACCGCCGGGCCTCCGACATCGTCGCCCGCACGGCCGCCGTCCTCGCACTGCTGCTGCGTCTTCGGGACACCGCCGCCACCGGCCGGCGCCTGGAGCGCGCCACCGCGGACCTGCGGCTCGCCGTCCTGCAGCTGCTCATGGTCGAGGACACCGTCGCCGCCCGCCGGGTCGCGGCCGGCTGCTGGCCCGGCCTCCTCGACACCGACACCGCATGCGTCTACGTCGTGGAGACCCGCCCCGAGCGCCGCGACCGGCTCGCGGCCGAGTGCCTGACCGCCACCGACGACCGAGCCCTGGTGGTGCGCTGCCCGGCGATGGACGGGCATGTCATCGTCGTGGCCGTCGACGACACCGTCGCCGCGCGCCTGCGGCCCCTGCTGGAGCGGCACCCCGGCACCTTCCTCGGCGGCAGCGCCCCGGTCGGCCTCGACCGCACCGCCACCGCCTACGGGCAGGCCGTCAGCGCCCTCGCGGTCGCCCGTCACCGCACCGACAGGGCGGCCGTCTACGCCGAACGCACCCGCCCCGAACGCCTGATGGACACCGCCGCCCTGCACGGCTGGACCGCCCGCCTGCTGCGCCCGCTCGACACCCTGCCGCACCACACCCGCGCCGAGCTCCTCGCCACCACCCGCCTCGGCCTGGAGTTCACCGCGGTCGGCACCGCCAAGGTCCTCGGCGTCAGCCGCAACACCGTGCGCGCCCGCATGGAACGCGTCGAGGGGCTGCTGCGTACCGACTTCACCGACCTCGCCGCGCGCGCCGCCGTCCACCTGGCCCTCAACACCCAGGCCGTCCGCCCCGCGGAGCCGCCCGCCTCCGACGCCCCCGCGCCGGACGGACTCGGCGCCCTGCTGGCCGGACCGGCCCTGCGCGTCTGGGCGAGCGACCTGCTCGCCCGCCTCGACACCGACGCCCGCGATCTGCGCCGGACGCTGCGCGCCTGGATCGCGGCCGGCGGCAACGCCGAACGCGCCGCCCGGCGGCTGCGCGTCCACCCCCAGACCGTGCGCGAGCACGTGCGCAGCGCCGAGCCCGTCCTGGAACGCCAGCTCCTCGCCGGCGGCCGGGACCTGTACGAGGTGGTCCTCGCCCACCTGGCCCTCGGGGAGCTCGACGGCCCCGGGCTGCCGGCGCCCTGACCGGCCCGGACGGCTCCGGGCCGAACGGGGCCTTCCGGGCGGATCTGTGCACGGGTGAGTCCCGCGCCCCGCCGAGTGGGCATCGCCACGATTCACAACCCGGCCACCCGCCCCGTATGTTCGATGCGTCGGGGCGCGACCGGGGCGGGGGACCGGTCGCGCCCCGACGCGGGTCAGCCCCGCAGCCGGACCGGGACCTCCTGCCAGCCGAAGGCGATGAACGACGGCACCTGCCTGAGTTCACCGCTCTCCAGGGCCAGTTCCGGGAACCTCTCGAACAGCGCGGGCAGCGCCGTCAGGGCCTCCATCCGGGCCAGCGGGGCACCGATGCACCGGTGCACGCCGATCCCGAACGCCAGGTGGTCGTCCGCGCCGCGCGCCGCGTCGAACACGTCCGCGTCCGCCCCGTAGTGCGCCGGGTCCAGACCGGCCGCCGCGTACGTCGTGATGATGGCGTCGCCGGCCGGGATCGTCACGTCGCCCACCATCAGGTCGGACACCGCGAACCGCAGCGGCAGCGAGGCGATCGACGGGTGCACCCGCAGCGTCTCGTCCACCACCGCGTCCCAGCCGAGTTCCCCGCGCCGCACCGCCGCCAGCTGCTCGGGCCGGCGCAGCAGCGCCACCACGGCGTTGCCTATCAGGTTCACGGTCGTCTCGAACCCGGCGCCGATGACCAGCAGCAGCGTGTACAGCAGCTCCTCGTCGCTCAGCCGGTCGCCGTCCTCGTCGCGCACCCGGATCAGCTCGGTGGTCATGTCGTCACCCGGGTGCTCCACCTTGTGGGCGATCAGCCCGCCCAGCACCGCGCCGATCTGCTCCTGCACGAACGCCGCGTGCTCCGGAGTCGGGTCCGAGGTGTCCATGATGGCCGCGATCAGCCGCGCGGTCGGCTCCCGCATCCCGTCGGGCACGCCGAAGAGTTCACAGATGATCCGCATCGGCAGCGGATGCGCGAACGCCGCCTTCAGGTCCGCGGCGGCCTCGCCCGCCTCCATCGCGTCCAGCAGCTCCGCCGTGATCGCCTCGACGCGCGGCCGCAGCGCCTCGGTGCGCCGCTGGGTGAAGCTCGGCGCGACCAGCCTGCGCAGCCGGGTGTGGTCCGCGCCGTACGTGGAGAGCATGTTGACCACGCCGACCCAGCCGAGGATCCACGCCCAGGACGGGTGTTCGCCGAGCTGCGGCCACAGCCGCCAGTGCCGGCGCGGGTCCTTGCTGACCCGCGGATCGAGGATCAGCCCCCTCAGCGTGTCGTACCCGGTGGGCGCCCACGCCGGGATGCCGCCGGGCAGCTCCACCGGAACGATCGGGCCGAGGGCGCGCAGCCGGGCGGTCTCGGCCGGGATGTCGGCGCCGAACGGGTCGAGGGCGATGCGGTCGGTCACGGTCACGACGGGACTCCTGGCTGGTCGGGGGTACGGGGGCTGAAGCGGACCGGCAGCGCGGTCAGCGACCGGTGGAACGGGCCGGGCCGCCAGTCGAGCCGCTCGCGCGGCAGAGCGGGATCGAGGTCGGGCAGCCACTGGGTGAGCCGTTCGATCGCCTCGGTGACGATCAGCAGCGTGTGCTGCCTGACCGGGCAGGCGTGCGGGCCGGCGCCCCAGGACAGGTGCGAGGCGTCGTGGGGGTGCCGGGCACCGGCGGACTGCGGGCCTGCGGGACGGGCCAGCGCCCCGAAGGACACCACCACCGGGATGGCGTCCCGCAGCCACACCCCGTGGAAGGCCATGGGCTCGCGGGCGTAGTAGACGCCGTAGTTGGTCAGCGGCGTCTCGTGGTGCAGCACCTCCACCACGGCGTCCATGACGGGCCGGGCGCCGCTGGTCAGCGTCGAGTAGTAGGCGGGGTTGCCGAGGATCCGCGACAGCGTGTTCGACAGCAGGTTCGCGGTCGGCTCGTAGCCGGCGCCGAGGGTGAGGAACACCTGCCAGGTGACCTCCTCGGCGGTCAGCCCCGCCGGATGGTCCAGCAGGCGGCTCGGCAGGTCGTCACCGCGCCGCGCGGTCTTGGCGGCGATCAGCTCCAGCACGTACCGGGCGTACTCCGCCTCGCCCTCGGCGGCCTGTGCGCCGCCCTCCATCATCCGCAACAGGCCCTCGTTGAGCCGGTCACCCTGGCTGTCCGGCAGCCCGAACAGGTCGTTGAAGACCAGCGCCATCAGCGGCCGCGCGAACTCCCCGACCAGGTCGGCCTCGCCCTTCGGCCCGATCCGCCCGACCAGCAGCCGCACCGCCCGGTGCACCCGGGCGCGCAGGTCGTACGGTTCGACCAGGTCGAACACGTCCAGCAGGGTGCGCCGGTAGCGGGTGTGCGCCGCGCCGTCGGCGAACAGGGCGTTGGGCCGCCACCGCATCATGCCGAGCACCGGCGCGTCCGCGGGCACGGTCGCCTCCCAGGCGCGCGGGTCGTGCGAGAACCGCCGCGTGTCGTGCAGCACCTCCAGCGCGGCCCGCCGCTCGGTGACGACGTAGGCGGGGATGCCCGGCGCGAGCTCCGCCCAGCCGACCGGGCCCTGGGCGCGCAGTGCCGCGTAGTGGCGTTCCGGGTCCACCGCGAACGCCTCCTCCCACAGCCGCACCGGCGCCGAGCGCGAGAAGTCGTCCCGGTCCGGGGGGTAGGGGGTCATCGGGCCTCCGCCGGGGCGCGGTCGATCAGGTGGTCCACCAGCGCGAGCAGCGCGTCGACGGACGAGTCGGCGTCCCGCGCGTCGCACGTCACCATCGGCGTCTGAGCCGTCAGGTCCAGCGCGCGCCGCAGCTGGTCGTCCCGGTAGTGCCGGGGCGCGTCGGGGAAGGCGTTGAAGGCCACCGCGTACGGCAGCCCGCTGTCCTCCACCAGCCCCAGCACGTCGAACGAGGCGTCGATACGACGGCTGTCCACCAGCACCAGCGCACCGAGCGCCCCGTAGGAGATGTCGTCCCACAGCGACCGGAACCGCTCCTGGCCGGGCGTTCCGAACAGATACAGCACGACCCCGCCGGGCAGACTGATCCGGCCGAAGTCGATGGCGACGGTCGTCGTGGACTTGTCCCGGACCCCGGCCAGGTCGTCGACCTGCGCGGACGCCTCCGTCAGCCGCTCCTCGGTGTGCAGCGGGCGGATCTCCGACACCGAGTCGATCAGGGTCGTCTTGCCCACCCCGAACGGCCCGGCGACCAGGATCTTCACCAGATCCCGGGCGCTGTCGGGGAGATGGACGCCGTCGGCGGTCCCGGTGGTGCCGGAGGGACGGGCGTCGGGGCTCGGGAACGAGTCGCTAGTGCTTGAGGGCGCGCAGGCCATCGGCCACTCTCTTCAGCAGGTCGGGTTCGAAGCGTTCGGCGGGCGGAATCGGCGCGCGGGCGAGGACCAGGTCCCGGTCGGCGAGACCGGCCGCCAGCACGCGCACCGCCGACACCGGCAGCCGCAGCAGTGCCGCCGCCTCCACCAGCGCCAGCGCACCGCCCTCCAGGACGTCGAGCAGGGCCAGTTCGGCAGCGGTCAGCCCGCCGGGGACCGGCGCCTCGCCGCGCGTCAGTACCGACAGCCGCTCCAGCTGGGGGCGGCTCGGCCGGGCCACACCGCCGGTCGACAGATAGGCGGGGACCAGGGGGCGCCCGGCCGGACGGCCGGTCATGCCGGCGGGATGTCGTCGGCTCCTCGGGGGGCGGCCACCATGGCCTTCTCGCCCAGCCGTGCCACCTGGGAGTGCACCCGGTGCGCCAGCAGGTCCAGCCGCACCTCGCCGTCGCCGTAGGCGGCGACACAGGTGCCGTGGTCGGTCGGCACGATCAGCACGTATCCGTGGTCCGACTCGATGACGATCTGGCGCACCTCGGCCCCCTCGGCGTCGGCGAACGCCGCCGCCGCCGTGCGGCAGGCGCCCTGCACGGTGCTGGTGATCGCGGCCACCCGCTCGGCCGACGGCTGCGACAGCGCGTCGGTGTAGCCGGTCACCAGTCCGTCCCGGGTGAGCATCACGGCGGCCACGACGTGCGGCACCTGCAGGATCGGCTCCAGCACCCATGCCGTGTCGCCCGCGTTGCGGCTGGTCATCGAGGTGCGCCCCCTTCGTGATCGTTCTCTTCGTGCTCGTCGTCGTGCATACGGTCGGCGACCGGGTCGGGGCCGCCGGCCCGGTGGTCCCAGGGCTCCGCCGCGGCGGGGGCCGAGGCGGCCGCCGCCATGGAGCGGGCCGCCTCGGTGCCCGCCTGCAGCGCGCCGAGCGCGGCGGCGGACTCCTCCGGACGGCGGGCGGGCCGACGCGGGGCCGGCGGGCGAGGGGCGGCGGGCGACGGCGCGGACCCGCCGCGGTCACGGCGGCGCCGCTGCGGCAGCCCCCCGGAGTCGGCGACCGGCAGGTGCTCGCCGGCCCCGGTGACCTCGTCGTCGGCGCCGTGGGCGTGGGCCGCCGACGCCGGCGCCGCCGCCGGCGCGGCGGTCGGCTCGGGGGCCCGGGTGGTGCGCGGGGCGCTGGCCGCCGGAGGACGCTCGACCGGGTCGATACGGCTGAGCAGATGGCTGTCGATGCGCAGCACCGCCCGCACCCCGCCGTACGGCGACGCCGACGACACGTCGACCCGCAGGTCGAACTGGCGGGTCAGCCGCCCGATCGCGGCCAGTCCCATGCGGGGCGGGTCGCCGAGGTCGGTCAGCAGGATCGGCTCGTCGCCTGCCACCAGCCGCCGGGCCCGCTCCCGCTCGTCCTCGGTCATCCCGAGGCCCGCGTCGTCGACCGTCACGCACACGCCGTGGTGGACGTGCTCCAGGCTCACCAGCACGTCGGTGTCCGGGGCGGAGTGCCGCAGCGCGTTGTCGAGCAGCTCGGCGACGATGATCGCGACGGGCTCCACCGCGTGCGAGACGAGGGCGGTGCCGGGTTCGAGGTGGTGGTGCACCTTGACCCGGTGGTAGCCGGCCAGCCTGGCCTGGCCGCCGGTCACCGCGTCGACGACGTGCGACTCCTCGCGGGCCAGGCCAACCCAGGCGCCGCAGACCACGGCGGCGACCTGCGCCCGCCGCAGCGACTGCTCGTTCTCGTGGTCGAGCCGGAACAGCGTCTGCGCCAACTCCGGGTCGTCGTAGCGCTGCTGCAGTCCCCGCAGGGCGTCCTGGAGCCGGTACAGCGCAGCCTGGATCTCCCGGGTGGCGCCCCGCATGCCGGCCTGCGCGGCCGCGTCCACCCGGGTGCGTTGCGCGACCACCTCGGCGCGCAGCGCCGCCAGTACGTCGTCCAGCGCGGCACCGAGGGGCGTCCCCGCCGTCAACGGTTGCAGGGGACCCGGCACGTCGAGGTGCGGGTGGGCGACCTGACGGACGGCGGCGGGTACCCGGCGCGACGCCAGGTGCTCGACCTCCGCCGTGGACGCCGCGACGGTTCCGTCGAGTTGGGTGCGCAGCGCGGCGATCTCCGCGCGCTGCCGGGCCTGTTGCCGCCGTGCCCGCAGCAGACCGCCGCCGAGGGCCAGCGCGGACAGGGTGCCGGCGGCGAGGCCGCCGACGGCGAGGTCCGGTAATTGGATCATCGATACGGTTCCAGAGGATCTTCCAGGAGCGGGGCTGCCGGGGGCGGGGCGCTGACGAGCACAGTACACACCGTCATCGAACGCTCTCGCACGGTCGAGCGATACTTCGCCCGGGATGCGCCCGCCTTCTGTTCACATCTGCGGCGAGTGACCGAATTGCCTTACGGCAACGAAGAGTTGGGGTGCCCGAAATCACTCGCCCCGTTGGCCGGAACGGTACCGTGCCACGCGTGGTCCCGTCACCGGCGTACGACCATCACATCGATCCCGGCCTCCGCTCGGGGACTCCGGTCACCCGGGGCGGTGAGTGGCGCCGTACGCGCGTACCGCCGGCCCGCCCCCGGCGTTGCCCCGGCATGGACAGAACCTCCCGCCTGCGCCGCCGCCCCTCGGCGCCGCCCCGGCCCCCACCGTCGTCGAACCGGGCCCCGCGGCATGGAGCCGTGCGCCGATCTACGCCGATCTCGTCCGCGAATGGCGCGCCCAGGGGCGCACCGTCCCCGGGCAACCGGACTTCCTGCCGGTCCTGTCCACGGGTCCCGGGCCCCGCGACCGCGTCGACGAGGGCGCGCCCGCCCGCACCCGTCGCTGACTCCGGGGGCGCGACAAGGGTGCGACGGGGTGCGCCGGGGGCGGGCGTCCGCCCGAACTCGTGCCGGACGCCGGGGCCGCGAGCGGCCCGTCCGGTCCTGCCCGGCGCCGGGGCCTGCCGGGCCGTCACGCCTCCAGCGGCGGTGTCAGCACGGCCAGGGTGCCGTTGGCGCGGCGCAGTGCGGCCTCCAGTCTCGTCGGCATGTGCAGCAGCCCGCTGCCGTCCGGCGGGACGAGCCACTCCAGGCTCCGGGTGGGCCGGTACGGCGGCGGCACGGCGATCCAGGCACCCCGGCCGGAGTGCCGCACCCCCGCCCCGACCCACAGGCTGCCGGGCTCGGGCGGCAGGAAGAAGCCGACCCGGCGCGCGGCGGTGTCGACCAACGTCGGCCCCGGCAGGGGCAGCGCGGGCTGCCACAGCAGATCCAGGGCGAGCAACCCCAGCCGGTCCGGGACGCTCAGCACGTCCCAGAACCGGCCCGCCGCCAGCAGGGCGATGCCCTGACCCTGGTCCCACTCCCGCTTGCAGGCCCGGGGATCCGTCGCCGCGGCGGCGAGCCACTCCACGCCGCGGTTCCACATCGCATCGCTCATGTCCGGCTCCGTGTCCGTCCGTGCGGCCGCCTGGCATATGCATGCTGGTAGATATTTCTACGTGGCGGAAGGGGTGGCGTGGCCTGGCGTTTCGCCCTGTTTCGTTCGATGCCCGCGCCCTTGTTCGGCCCGTGCCCCGCGGGGTACCCGTCCCGCGCTGCAGCCGACGACCAAGCGCACGCAGGGAGGAGGCCCGTATATGGCCACCGGTACCGAGACCGGCGATGTGATCGGCACCCGGGACAAGGACTACAACCTGATCTGGTACGTCGAGGCGTGCCTGGACAACGCGCTCCGCCTGGAGACGTACATCCAGGATGCCGAGCGCACCGACGACTCCGAGCTGGCGGACCTGTTCCGCAAGGCTCAGGCGGACAGCCGCAAGGGCGCGGAGCTGGGCAAGGATCTGCTGCGTTCCCGCCTCACCGGCTGACCCGCCGGTCGAGGACCCGGGCTCGTGCACGGGCCCGGGTCCTCGCACGTCCGGCCTCCGGGCGGGCCGCTGCGAACGGCCGAGCCACGGCCGGCCGTGCCGACCGCCTCCGGGGGGACAGGCCCCCCACCGTCCGCCAAGGCGGCCGGGCGGCGGGCCACGGCGTCCGGCCGTCGGTCAGCGCCACCACGACGTCCGGCCGAGGCCGCGCCCGCAGTGCCCGGTCGAACCCCGCGGGCAGATCCGGGTCTTCCGGGATGCGGGCGCGGGACGGGTGGCTCTAGGGTTCGCAGACGTGGCCACCTTGCTGATCGTCCATCACACTCCCTCTCCCCACTGCCAGGCGCTGTTCGAGGCGCTCCTCGCCGGCGCGAGCGCGCCGGAGATCGAGGACGTCCGCGTGGTGCGCCGGGCGGCCCTGGCCGCCACCGCCTCCGACGTCCTGGAAGCCGACGGGTACCTGCTGGCCACCCCCGCCAACCTCGGCTACATGTCGGGGGCGCTCAAGCACTTCTTCGACCAGGTCTACTACCCGTGTCTGGACACCACCCGCGGCCGGCCGTTCGGCTACTGCGTGCACGGCGGCAACGACGTGACCGGCGCGGTGCGTGGCATCGACGCCATCACGACCGGGCTGGGCTGGCGCCGCGCCGCCGAACCGGTCACGGTGACCGGGGCTCCCACCAAGGCGGACGTCGAGGCGTGCTGGGAGCTGGGGGCGGCGGTCGCCGCCGGCCTGATGGGCTGACCGGCCGGACCCCCGGTGCGGTCAGCCCATCAGGGGCAAGGACACCGTGCGTGCCGTCCCGTCGGGCCGCTGCTCGGTGTACGTGAGGCCGATCCGGCCGTAGCGGCGCTGCTCGGGATGGGTCTTCCAGCTCTGCGGCCGGTCCAGCCGCACCGTCACCGGATAGGCGTGGAAGGTACCGGCGGCGCAGTACGGGTCGCAGTCGTTGAGCCAGTTGACGCCGGTGGCCACCGCGACGTCGGCGTCCCACCGCTTCCACCGGAGCGAGGCGAGCCGACTGTTGCCGTCGCCGCAGGCGAGGACGAACTCGCCCGGCCGCACCCGTGGGTGCCCGAGGCAGTCGACGAGTACCGTCCGGCCCGCGGCGGAGGCCGCCACGCTCGGTGCCGTGGCCCGCGCCGCGGGAGCCTTCGGAGAGGCCGTCGCCGCGCCGAGGGAGGCGGCGAGCCCGAGCGCCGCGCAGAGGGCGACCGTCGATGTCCTGGTGTGTCCGCGCATGCGCCGCTCCCCGGCCGGTCCGATCAAGTGGGCCCGGCGGCCTTCCGGCCGTCGGCACCACACCCCTCGACGCTACGACGGCCCGGCGCTCGCGACCACTCGGACGGAGCAAGGCGGTCGGAAGGGTTACGCCCCCCTTTCCAATCTGGTAGTAAAGCTTCCTAACAATTGTCGAGCGGATGGAGTACCCCGTGGTGCACACCCCCCGCCGCACGGTCCTCGCCCTCATGGGCGCGCTGACCGTGACGCCGCTGCTCGCCGGCTCACCCGCGGCTGCGACCCACGCGTCGCCCGCCGCCGTCGGCCTGGACGACCCGGCCAAGAAGGAGATCGCCATGAAACTGGTGTCGAGCGCGGAGAACTCCTCGCTCGACTGGAAGGCCCAGTACGGCTACATCGAGGACATCGGTGACGGGCGCGGCTACACCGCCGGCATCATCGGCTTCTGCTCCGGCACCGGTGACATGCTCGACCTCGTCCAGCTCTACACCGACCGCGAACCGGGCAACGTCCTCGCCCGCTACCTTCCCGCCCTGCGGCGTGTCGACGGCACCGACTCGCATGCCGGCCTGGACCCGGACTTCCCGCGCGACTGGCGTCGGGCCGCCCGCGACACCGCGTTCCAACGCGCCCAGAACGACGAACGCGACCGGGTCTACTTCAACCCGGCCGTACGCCAGGGCAGGACGGACGGCCTGCGTGCCCTCGGCCAGTTCGCCTACTACGACGCGATCGTCATGCACGGCGACGGCGACGACCCGACCAGCTTCCGCAACATACGCCGACGGGCCCTGCGCACGGCGAAGCCGCCGGCCCGGGGCGGCGACGAGACGCGGTACCTCGACGCGTTCCTGGACGCGCGCGTATGGGCGATGCGGCAGGAAGAGGCCCACAGCGACACCAGCCGCGTCGACACGGCCCAGCGCGTCTTCCTGCGCAAGGGCAACCTCGACCTCGACCCGCCGCTGGACTGGAAGGTCTACGGCGACCGCTACCACATCGGCTGACGCCCCGGAGCGGTACCACCGCCGGAATCTCGCCCCGCGGTGGTACCGCACGGCCCCGCAGCCCTCCCCGGCGCTCTCCCAGCCGTTGCCCGGCGCTCTCCGGCGGCCTCCCACGTGCCCGGACAGGGGCCGCGGACGGCCGGTGAGTGGCCCGGCTCACATGGCCATCAGCGCCGCGCACCGACACCATGGTCCCGTTCACCGGCAGGCTGAAGGGATCCGTATGTTCCGCAAGGTGCTGGTCGCCAACCGAGGCGAGATCGCGATCCGGGCGTTCCGCGCGGGCTATGAGCTGGGCGCGCGCACCGTCGCCGTCTTCCCGCACGAGGACCGCAACTCGCTGCACCGGCTCAAGGCCGACGAGGCCCATGAGATCGGCGAGCCGGGACACCCCGTGCGCGCCTATCTCTCGGTCGACCAGATCGTCGGCGCGGCCCGCCGCGCCGGAGCCGACGCGATCTACCCGGGCTACGGCTTCCTGTCCGAGAACCCCGAGCTGGCCCGGGCCTGCGAGCAGGCCGGCATCACCTTCGTCGGGCCCGGCGCCGACACCCTCGAACTGACCGGCAACAAGGCCCGCGCGGTGGCCGCCGCCCGCGCCGCGGGCGTCCCGGTGCTCGGCTCGACCGCCCCCTCCACCGACGTCGACGAACTCGTCCGCGCCGCCGACGACATCGGCTTCCCGGTCTTCGTCAAGGCCGTCGCCGGCGGCGGCGGACGCGGCATGCGCCGCGTCGAGGACCCCGCCCAGCTGCGCGAGGCCATCGAGGCGGCGTCCCGCGAGGCGGCCTCCGCGTTCGGCGACCCCACCGTCTTCCTGGAGAAGGCGGTCGTCGATCCCCGTCACATCGAGGTGCAGATCCTCGCCGACGGCCAGGGCGGCGTCATCCATCTCTACGAACGCGACTGCTCCCTTCAGCGCCGCCACCAGAAGGTCATCGAGCTGGCGCCCGCCCCCAACCTCGACCCCGCCCTGCGGGACCGGATCTGCGCCGACGCCGTGCGCTTCGCCCGCGAGATCGGCTACCGCAACGCGGGCACCGTCGAGTTCCTCCTCGACCGCGACGGCAACCACGTCTTCATCGAGATGAACCCGCGCATCCAGGTCGAGCACACGGTCACCGAGGAGGTCACCGACGTCGACCTGGTCCAGGCCCAGCTGCGCATCGCCGCCGGGGAGACCCTCGCCGACCTCGGGCTGTCCCAGGAGACCGTCACCCTGCGCGGTGCCGCCCTGCAGTGCCGCATCACCACGGAGGACCCCGCCAACGGCTTCCGCCCGGACACCGGCCGCATCACCGCCTACCGGTCCCCGGGCGGCTCCGGCATCCGCCTCGACGGCGGCACCACCCATGCCGGCACCGAGATCAGCGCCCACTTCGACTCCATGCTGGTCAAGCTCACCTGCCGGGGCCGCGACTTCACCGCCGCGATCGGCCGCGCCCGGCGCGCCGTCGCCGAGTTCCGCATCCGGGGCGTGGCCACCAACATCCCCTTCCTGCAGGCGGTGCTGGACGACCCCGACTTCCGGGCCGGGCGCGTGACCACCTCCTTCATCGAGGAACGCCCGCACCTGCTGACCGCCCGCTCCTCCGCGGACCGCGGCACCAAGCTGCTCACCTACCTCGCCGACGTCACCGTCAACAAGCCGCACGGCGAGCGGCCCGACCTGATCGACCCGGCCACCAAGCTGCCCCCGCTGCCCGACGGCGAGCCGCCCGCCGGTTCCCGCCAGCGCCTGGTCAGCCTCGGCCCGGAGGGCTTCGCCCGCTGGCTGCGCGAGTCGCCGACCATCGGCGTCACCGACACCACCTTCCGCGACGCCCACCAGTCGCTGCTCGCCACCCGGGTGCGCACCAAGGACCTCCTCGCCGTCGCCCCGACCGTCGCCCGCACCCTGCCCGGACTGCTGTCCCTGGAGTGCTGGGGCGGCGCCACCTACGACGTCGCGCTGCGCTTCCTCGCCGAGGACCCCTGGGAACGGCTGGCCGCCCTGCGCGAGGCCGTGCCCAACCTGTGCCTGCAGATGCTGCTGCGCGGCCGCAACACCGTCGGCTACACCCCCTACCCGACCGAGGTCACCGACGCCTTCGTGCACGAGGCCGCGGCCACCGGGATCGATATCTTCCGCATCTTCGACGCCCTCAACGACGTCGACCAGATGCGCCCCGCCATCGACGCCGTAAGGGAGACCGGCACCGCCGTCGCCGAGGTCGCCCTGTGCTACACCTCCGACCTGTCCGACCCGGGGGAGCGGCTCTACACCCTCGACTACTACCTGCGGCTCGCCGAGCGGATCGTCGAGGCCGGCGCCCACGTCCTGGCCGTGAAGGACATGGCCGGACTGCTGCGCGCCCCCGCCGCCGCCACGCTGGTCTCCGCGCTGCGCCGCGAGTTCGACCTGCCGGTGCACCTGCACACCCATGACACCGCCGGCGGCCAGCTCGCCACCTACCTGGCCGCGATCCAGGCCGGCGCCGACGCCGTGGACGGTGCCGTCGCCTCCATGGCCGGCACCACCTCGCAGCCGTCGCTGTCGGCGATCGTCGCCGCCACCGACCACTCCGACCGCCCCACCGGCCTCGACCTCCAGGCCGTCGGCGACCTGGAGCCCTACTGGGAGAGCGTCCGCCGCATCTACGCGCCCTTCGAGGCGGGCCTCGCCTCCCCGACCGGCCGCGTCTACGACCACGAGATCCCCGGCGGTCAGCTGTCCAACCTGCGCACCCAGGCGGTCGCGCTCGGCCTCGGCGACCGCTTCGAGGAGATCGAGGCGATGTACGCCGCCGCCGACCGGATCCTCGGCCGCCTGGTGAAGGTCACCCCGTCCTCCAAGGTCGTCGGCGACCTCGCCCTGCACCTGGTGGGCGCCGGCGTGGAACCGGAGGACTTCGAGGCGACACCGGAGCGCTTCGACATCCCCGACTCCGTCGTCGGCTTCCTCCGCGGCGAGCTGGGCACCCCGCCCGGCGGCTGGCCCGAGCCGTTCCGCACCCGGGCCCTGCGCGGCCGCGCCGACACCCGGCCGATGCCGCAGCTGACCGCCGAGGACCGCGAAGGCCTCGACAAGGAACGCCGGGCCACCCTGAACCGCCTGCTGTTCCCCGGCCCCACCCGCGAGTTCGACACCCACCGCCAGGCCTACGGCGACACCAGCGTCCTTGACAGCAAGGACTTCTTCTACGGACTGCGCCCCGCCAAGGAGTACGCCGTCGACCTGGAGCCCGGCGTGCGCCTGCTGATCGAGCTGCAGGCCGTCGGCGAGGCCGACGCCCGCGGCATGCGCACCGTGATGTCCACCCTCAACGGCCAGCTCCGGCCCATCCAGGTCCGCGACCGGTCGGCCGCCACCGACGTTCCCGTGACCGAGAAGGCGGACCGCGCCAACGCCGGGCACGTGGCGGCGCCGTTCGCCGGCGTGGTCACCCTGTCGGTCGCCGAGGGCGACGAGGTCGACGCCGGCGCCACCGTCGCCACCATCGAGGCGATGAAGATGGAGGCCGCCATCACCGCACCCAAGGCCGGCCGCGTGGCCCGGCTCGCCATCAACCGCATCCAGCAGGTGGAGGGCGGCGACCTGCTCGTCGAACTGGCCTGACCGGCTCAGGTCTCACGAACGGGCGCGTACTGCTCGGCGTCCACGCCGAACGTCCAGGCCACGCCCTCCCTCGCGGTACGGACCGTGGGCGGCACCCGCAGCCAGTAGGTGCGGTGGGTGCCGTCCGGCTCCGGCGTGGAGTTGACCACCTCCACCATCACCACCGGTTCGTCGCCCTCCAGGTCGATCCGCCACAGGACACCGGTCTCGTCCCGGTGCACCGGACGCGCCCCCGAGTCCGCCAGATATCGCTCGTAGCCGTAGAACTCCAGCATCACCCGGCGCAGTTCGGCGTTCTCCTCCTCCCGGATGCGGCGCGGGGTCAGCGTCCGAAGCTCCGCCAGGAACGCCGCCGGCACCGGCATGCCCCGCCAGGCGTGCAGGGCGAAACCGTCGGAATAGGCCAGCGCCGGGCCGTCGCCCCGGTCCAGCCGTCCCGCCTCGTCCCGGTGCAGGGTGACCGGGCGCTCGCACACCACGGCCACCTTCGCGAACGGCCACCACCAGCCCGCGCTGCGGCACACCTCCGCCAGCCCGTCGAGCGACGACCCCTCGGTGGGGAAGGCCGCAAGCCACGGCGCGTCGTGCTGACCCAGCACCGCGTCCAGCAGCACCAGCCGCACCTCGGCCGAGCCGTCCGCACCGGCCTCCTCCAGCACCCCCGCGCGGATCCGGTCCACCAGCGCCTGCGTGAGGTCCCACAGTCTGCCGCCGGTCGCCGACCAGTGCGCGGCCCAGCCCTCGGCGCCCAACTCCTCGTGCAGCCGCCGCCGCTCCCGCACCCAGGGCGCGCTGCGCACCGCCTCCCGCACCCCGGGGCCCGGGTCCACCAGGGCCCGCACCAGCGCCACCCCCTCCCGGGGCGAGGCCGCCCACACCACCCGCTCCGGCTCGGCCAGCCCGGCGTTGCGGTACGCCAGTCGGATGCCGGCCTCCGCCCGCGCCCGGTCGGCCGGCGCCGTCGAGGCCGCCCACCCGCGCCACCGCGCGACCGCGTCCAGGTCCGTCCCCCGCTGTACGTCCGCCACCCGCGTCACCATCGTCGCCTCACCCTCGATCCGCCTCTGTCCGCCTCTGTCCGTCACCCGCGACACCGTGCTGCCGGGCCTCAGTCCGCCACGATCCGCACCGAACCCGGCACGTACTCCCGCTGCCGGATCACCCGGTACCACCCCTTGGGCAGGGCGATCGCCGCGTGCTCCTCGTGCACCACCCGGCCGCCCTTGGGCAGGCGCAGCAGCATCGGCCCCAACGGCCCCGGTTCGCGCACCAGAACGCCCGGCCCGACCACCGCGTGGGCATGGCCCGTCACCTCGCCGAGCGCCAGCACCAGCCGGCCCCGACCGTCCCGCGGCTCCCCCGGAGCCCCCGCGACATGAGGCGGAACCGCCTCCTCGGCCACGGGCACGATCAGCACATCTCCCTGCCGGTACATCGGCGCTCCCCTCGACGGCGGCACACGACGCACCGCCTCCACACCGCGACCGTACGACCCGCCACTGACAACGCCCCCCGAAAGCCGCCCCGCCGCCGCGCGTTGTCAGTGGCGGTTGGTAGAACTGCGGCATCACACCGCATCCCGATCAGGAGCAGCCCCCATGACCCTCGGCGACCACCTGCAGTCCCTGCACGGGCTGCCCGCGTACACGTTCCCCGCACCGAAGGCGACGAAGGCCGACCGGCTCCCGGAACCGGCCTCCGTCGCCTGGCGCGTCACCAGCGACGTGTACGACGCCGACGAGCCGTGGGAGCAGGCCTTCGCCCGGTTCCTCGGCACCGTCGACCCCACCGGCGTCCGCGCCCTGATCGTCGGCGCGTGGCAGGAGGCCTACGACACCGACTCCTCCTCCGTGATCGAGGCGCTGCTCGCCGCCCGCGACCGGCTGCCCGCCCTGCGGGCGCTGTTCCTCGGCGACATGGGCTCCGAGGAGTGCGAGATCTCCTGGATCAACCAGACCGACGTCACCCCCCTGCTGTCGGGCTTTCCCGACCTGGAGGAGTTCGGCGTGCGCGGCGGGTCCGGGCTGGAGTTCCCCGCCCTGCGCCACGAGTCGCTGCGCACCCTGACCGTCGAGACCGGCGGACTGCCCGCGGCGGCGGTACGCGGCATCGGCGCCAGCGACCTGCCCGCCCTCGTCCACCTCGACCTGTGGCTGGGCACCCCCGACTACGGCGGCGACAGCGAGATCGCCGACCTGGAGCCCGTCCTGTCCGGCGCCCGCCTGCCCAGCCTGCGCCATCTCGCCCTGCGCAACAGCGAGATGCAGGACGCCGTCGCCGCGGCCCTCGCCGCCGCGCCCGTGGTGGCCCGGCTCGAGACGCTCGACGTGTCCATGGGCGTCCTGACCGACGACGGCGCCGCCGCGCTGCTCGGCGGGCAGCCGCTGACCCACCTGAAGAAGCTCGACCTGCACCACCACTACGTCTCCGAGCCCTTGCTGGAGCGCCTGCGGCAGACCCTGGAACCCGCGGGTGTCGAGCTGGACCTCGACCGCGCCGACGCCGACTGGGACGAGGACGACGACGGCACCGTGTGGCGCTACGTCGCGGTGGGCGAGTGACCCGCCGTGCCCGACGCACCCCCCGCGCGGCCACGGCGCACTGAAGGCTCCGGCGGCCGCACTCCCGCCCGCTCGGCCCGCCCGGCGGCCCGCTTCGCGGTGGTCGGCAACCCCGGCAACCGCCGGGTCGCGCTGTTCGCCGACGCCGTGCGCACCGCCGGACTGTCCGCGCCACGCGTCGTCGCCTGGGCGGACGTCCTTGCCGCCGGCGGCGCCGACTTCGCGCCCGAGGAGATCGTCCGGCTCGACTCCCCGGGCGAGGACGCCCACGTCGACCGGCTGCTGCGCGGCACCGACGATCCCACCCGGGTCGAGGGCTCGGCCCGCTGGTACGCCGCGTTCACCGCCGCGCTGGGTGACCTGCGCGGCGGCGTCCGCCTCGACGACCCTGCCGACCTCGCCGTGCTGTTCGACAAGCGCCGCTGCCACGCCGTGCTGCGCGAGGCCGGCGTGCCCGTCCCCGCGTCGCCCACCTCGGGGGCCGACGCGGCCCCGGTGCGCGGCTGGGACGACGTCCGCGCGCTGATGCGCGAGCACCGGATGCCCCGGCTGTTCGTGAAGCTCGCCCACGGCTCCTCCGCCTCCGGGGTGCTCGCGGTGGAGTCGGCCGGCGGTGGCCGGATTCGCGCCACCACCTCCGTCGAACTCGCCCCCGACGGACGCCTGTTCAACTCGCTGCGGATCCGGCGGTACGACGACGAACGGAACATCGCGGCCATCGTGGACACCCTCGCCCCCGACGGCCTCCACCTGGAGCGCTGGCTGCCCAAGGCCGCACAGCGCGGCCGGGCGGCCGACCTGCGGGTCGTCGTGACCGCCGGACGCGCCACGCACGCCGTCGTGCGCACCAGCGCCTCCCCGATCACCAACCTCCACCTGGGCGGCCGGCGCGGCGACCTCGGCGAGGCCCGCGCCGCCCTGTCCGCGGCGGGAGCCCCCTGGACGGACGTCCTGGCCGTCTGCGAACACGCCGCGGCCTGCTTCCCGCACACCCTGAGCGTCGGCGTCGACCTGCTGCCCGCCGTGGGCTGGGGCCGCGTCGCGGTCGGTGAGGTCAACGCCTTCGGAGACCTGCTGCCCCGGCTGACCGGCCTGCCCGGCAGCGGCGCCGAGGGCCGGGACACCTACGCGGCACAGGTCGCCGCCGCGCTGCGCCGCCACGCGCCCGCCCACCACGAGCAGCACGGACACCGCTCCGACCGGCACGACCAGCACGACCAGCACGACCGGCACGACCGGCACGACCTGCACGACCTGCACGACCGGCACCATGACAGAACGGACCCCCATGCGATCGCCTGAACCGGACCCGGCGGCACCGGACATGCCCCTGCCGGACCCGTGCCCGGACCCGGACCGGCCCGACATGAACCGGATCGTAGGCAGCCACGACCTGCTGCTCGTCACCCTCGACACCCTGCGCCACGACGTCGCCGCCGAACTGGCCGCCGCCGGCCGCATCCCCCACCTCGCCCGTCATCTCCCCGGCGGCCGCTGGTCGCGGCGGCACGCCCCCGGCAGCTTCACCTACGCCTCCCACCAGGCGATCTTCGCGGGCTTCCTGCCCACCCCAGCCGCCCCGGGCCCGCACCCCAGACTGTTCGCCGCACGGTTCGCGGGCAGCGAGACCACCGCCGACGGCACCTATGTCTACGACACCCCCGACCTGGTCTCCGGCCTAGCCGCGGCCGGCTACCACACGGTGTGCATCGGGGGAGTGGGCTTCTTCAACAAGCGCGGCCCGCTCGGCTCAGTCCTGCCCGGACTCTTCCAGGAGTCCCACTGGGAGCCGGAGTTCGGCGTCACCTCGCCCACCTCCTTCGAGGCCCAGGTCGCCCGCGCCGAACAGGTCGTGCGGGAACTCCCCGCCGAACGGCGCCTCTTCCTCTTCGTGAACGTCTCGGCACTGCACCAGCCCAACTGGTTCCACCTGCCCGGCGCCACCCGCGAGGCCGGCGACACCCGGGAGACCCACGCGGCCGCGCTGGAGTACGTCGACCGGCACATCGGGCGCCTCTTCGCCGCCGCGAGCAGCAGACGCCCCTGCTTCGCCATCGTCTGTTCCGACCACGGCACCGCCTACGGCGACGACGGCTACACCGGCCACCGGCTCGGCCACCCCTGCGTGTGGACCGTGCCCTACGCGCACTTCCTCCTCCACCCCGAGCACCGCACCACCGCCGAGGCCACCCGATGACGCCCACCGTCTCCCCCTACCAGCAGTACGTCTACGCCTACCCGCACAAGACGGCCTACCGCCCGCTGCCGGACCGGCCGTCGCTGCGCAGCCTGTGGGCGGGGGAGCCCAAGGACGCCCTCTCGCTCTACGCGCACATCCCGTTCTGCGAGGTCCGCTGCGGCTTCTGCAACCTCTTCACCCGGATCGGCGCCCCGGAGGGCCTGACCACCGCCTATCTCGACGCACTGGAACGCCAGGCGACCGCCGTCCGGGAGGCCCTCGGCGACAGCGCCGAGGTGCGGTTCGCCACCGCCGCGTTCGGCGGCGGCACCCCCACCTTCCTCACGGCGGCCGAACTGGAGCGGCTGTGCGACCTCGCCGAGCACCGCATGGGCGCCGACCTGCGCGCGATCCCGCTCTCCGTGGAGGCCTCGCCCGCCACGGCCACCGCCGACCGCCTGGCCGTCCTGGCCGAGCGCGGCACCACCCGGCTCAGCATCGGCGTGCAGAGCTTCGTCGACTCCGAGGCCCGCGCCGCCGTACGCCCGCAGCGCCGCGCCGACGTGGAGGCCGCCCTCGGCCGCGTCCGTGATACCGGCATCCCGGTACTGAACATGGACCTGATCTACGGCATCGACGGCCAGACCGACGCCACCTGGCTGCACTCCCTGGACGCCGCCCTGGCCTGGCACCCGGAGGAGCTGTACCTCTACCCGCTCTACGTCCGCCCCCTCACCGGTCTGGGCCGGCGCGGGCCGGCCGCCCCGGACCCCGCCTGGGACGCACAGCGCCTGCGCCTGTACCGCCTCGGCCGCGACCACCTCCTCGCCCACGGCTACGTCCAGCACTCGATGCGCATGTTCCGCCGCGCCGACGCCCCGGCCGAGGGCCCCGACGACTACGCCTGCCAGACCGACGGCATGATCGGCCTGGGCTGCGGCGCCCGCTCGTACACCCGGCACCTGCACTACAGCTTCGACTACGCCGTCGGCATGTCCGAGATACGCGGCATCATCGACGACTACGTCTCCCGCCCCGCCGCCGACTTCGCCCGCGCCGAACACGGCCGGCGGATCGACGGGCACGAGGCGCGCCGCCGCCACCTCCTGCAGTCCCTGCTGCAGGCGCAGGGACTGCCCGTCGACGACTACCGCACCCGCTTCGGCAAGCTGCCCCACGACGACTTCGGCACCGAACTCGACCGGTTCGCCGACCGCGGCTGGCTGACCGGGGACGGCGCCCACCTCCGGCTCACCCCCGAGGGCCTGGCCCACTCCGACGCGATCGGCCCCGAGCTGTTCTCCGCGGCCGTACGGGCCGCCATGGCCCAGTACGAACGGAAGTAGGCCGTACCGCGATGGACCTCACCCTGCTCTACCGGGGCCCGCTGGCCTCCTGCGACTACGACTGCCCGTACTGCCCCTTCGCCAAGCGGCGCGACAGCACCGGGCAACTGCGCGCCGACCGCGCCGCCCTGGAGCGCTTCACCGACTGGGCCGCCGGCCAGACCGGCGACCGCCTGTCGATCCTGTTCACCCCCTGGGGCGAGGGACTGGTCCGCTCCTGGTACCGGCGGGCGCTGGTGCGGCTGTCCCACCTGCCGCACATCGCGCGGGTGGCGATCCAGACCAACCTCAGCTGCCGCACCGACTGGCTCGCCGGCGCCGACCGCGACACCCTCGCCCTGTGGTGCACCTACCACCCCGGGCAGACCCCGCACGACCGCTTCCTGGCCAAGGCCCAGGACCTCGCCGGTCAGGGCGTCCGCTTCAGCGTCGGGATCGTCGGCCTGCCCGAACACCTCGATGCCGCCCGCCGGTTGCGCGCCGAGCTGCCCGACCACGTCTACCTGTGGGTGAACGCCGCCGAGGGCCGCGCCTACGACGACGAGGAGGCCGCCCGCTGGACGGCCCTCGACCCGCTGTTCCCCTACAGCCGCCACCCCCACCGCAGCGCCGGACTGCCCTGCCGCACCGGCGAGTCGGTGCTCTCGGTCGACGGCGAGGGCACCGTCCGCCGCTGCCACTTCGTCCGCGCCGAACTCGGCAACCTCTACGACGGCTCCTACCGCGCGGCGCTGCGCCCGCGCGCCTGCCCGCTGGCGGTCTGCGACTGCCACATCGGCTACGTCCACCTGGAGACCCTGCCGCTGTACGACGTCTTCGCGGGCGGCGTCCTGGAACGCGTACCGGCGACCACGCCCCCGGTGCTCCGGGCACACCGGATCGCCGGGTCGTCCACGTCGGCCCGGTGACGGTCTTGGCGCCGCCGGTCGACCACGGCGCGCCGCGAACCCGGCGACGGACGTGCGGGGTCCGAAGGCCCCTCACCGACAGCGAGGAAGGCCCCTCACCGACAGCGAGATCGGCGCCTGCTCAGAGCCGCGCCAGCAAGCCGGTGACCTGTTCGCGCACCACCGGGCGGACGCCGCCGGAGAGCGCGCCGAGGCCGGTGCCGGCCAGCGCACCGAGCACCGCGGCGGGGTCAACATCGTCGCAGGCGACGTTCCCCGTGTGGACCTCGTAGCCGTCGCGGACGGCGACCCGGAGCCGGCGCCCCCCGTCCTCGGCGTGCACGGCGGCGGCGACGACCACCGGCGGCGGGCCGCCCACCTCGCCGGGCTCCTTGTGGTAGGCGTCGGCCAGGGGCGCGCGCCAGCGCAGGCACAACAGCACGGGACGCTTCGCGACCACCTCGGCGAGGTCCGTGTCGTAGACGCCGTTCTGGTCCAGGACGGTCGCCCGGGCGTCGAGGACCAGTGCCGGGGGCAGCAGACAGCGCAGGGAGCTGCCCACGATGTTGCCGCCGACGGTGGCCGTGCGGCGGACGGCGCCCGTGCCCACCGTGCCGGCCGCCCGGCGCAGCACCGCGGGCACCCGCTCGTCCACCTCGCTCAGCAGCGCGGCGGACCCCAGTTCCTCCGGCCCGACCACGGTGGCCTCCGGCACCTGACGCAGCGACATCACCTGCTGGGGGAACCCCTCCCGCTGGAAGGACGCCCACAGCAGCGTCGCGCCGCCGATCGGCACCACCCCCTGGGCGACGTACTCCCGGACTTCCGACACGGACGTTGGCACACGCAACAGCACGGCAGCCGACCTGCTTTCCCGGAGGGTGCGCGGTGGGGGCGCGACACATGATCAGTGGCACCCGCATTCTCCCCGCGCGGGCAGGGGCGCATACAGAGGTCACGGCATCACATGCACGCCCCGGGTGCGCGGGGCGCGGACGGACGGCCGTGCGCCGGGCGGGAAGCACCCGCCCGGCGGGCGTCGGCCGGCCGGCGCCGGGACGCTGCCCGGCGTCACGCCCGGAGGGGGCCGGCCATCTCGACGATGTCGTCGGCTGCCACGTCGTGCAGCCGGATGGCCAGGTCCTCCAGGGCGCGGCTGGCCGCGAGTTCGTCACCGACCTCGGGGATCGGCCGGTCGATCGGATTGCGCCGCGCCGTGCCCCGGCCGGTGAGGGCGGCGGTGTCGCGGGTGCTCAGCACGGCACGCGCCCGCGTGTCGTCGCCGTCCTCGGTGATGTAGATCTGCACGGTCCACTGCTTGGCTTCCACTGTCATCGCCTCCGTGAGCGTTTCCCCCACCTACAGGCTGCGACCGCGCCGGTGACGCGTCCAGTGCCGACCGGCCCTGTCCGGTTCCGCATGCCCGCACGGTGACGGACGGCGGTCAGCGGTTCACGGTCAGCGGCACGGTGTCCACGGTGACGGGCCTGCCGTCCTCGGGGGAGAGGTAGTACGCCGTCAGCAGTCCGGCCCCGCTGCGGGCGGCCCGGTACGGGAACCGCACGTCGAAGGTGCCGCGCGTCCCGGTGCCGGACGTGGCCATGACCCGTACGTCGGCGGCCACCCGGCCGGAGACGTCCGTGACCTTCAGCCGGAACTCGGCCTCGAAGGTGTTGGCGCTGCCCCGCACCCGCACCGGCGTGCCGACGCTCTGCCCGATGAGCGGCGACTCGATCAGCACGGCCGGTGAGACGTCCTCGAAGTCGGCCCGTCCGACGGGGTGGTTGAGCAGGATGCCCTCGCCGCCGAAGGCCGTGACGGGCTTGCCGTCGAGCCGGAAGCTCACCTTGTCGATCGTCGGGTAGCGGGTGACCGTGAACACCACCTGGGCGAGGCGTGCCCGCATCGACAGGGTGCCGCCACCGTCGTCGTAGCGTCCGGAGAGGTCCACGGTCGCCACCCGGTCGTGGACCGCGATCGAGCGCAGGGCCGTGCCCGAGGGGATGGCGGTGGTACGGCCGTTGTGGCGCTCGTAGCCGCTGGGCCCGGCGAGCAGGGCGCGCAGGGCACCGGCCGCGGTGGCCGGCGTGGTCACCGTGCGCGGCGCGGCCGAGACGTGTTCGCCGTGCAGGAAGTACACCGCCGTGGCGACCCGAGCGGGGGCGGGCGTGGCGGGGCGGCTCGTCGACGGTGACGCCGTCCCGGTGCGCGGGCGGCTGCTTGCGGTTGCGGAGGGTGAGGGGACACCGGTCGTGGCGGGGGAGGGCGAGCGGGACGCCTTCGGGGGGCCGGTCGGTGACGTGCTCCCCCCGGAGGAGGAGTCGCAGGCCGTGAGGGACGCCAGCGGCAAGGCCGCCAGCGCCGAGACCAGAACGAAGAAGACGCGCCCTCGAGGGCGCGGAGCCGGTTTGTCGCCAGTCATGGCAGCCTCCTCCGACCCTTCCAGCGAACTCCGTCGGCCGCCCGTCCGCCAGGGCCGAACGGCCCTTCCCGCGATTTGGCGCACCGGCCCGACGAGGTGATTGGATCTACGGGGCGGGGGCGTCGGCCCTTCGCCGCGGAAAACAGAACGACGACAACGAGAAAGCTGGGAACGGGGAACATGCGAAGGACCATGACCGGTGCCGCCCTGCTCGTCACGGCGGCCGTGCTGCTGACCGGTTGCGGCAGCGGGGACGGCGACGGCAAGGACGACAGGACCGAGGCGGCCGCCACCGCGGCCGAAAGCCCGTCGAAGCAGGCCGCTCCCGGGGGCGCGACCCACGAGGTGACCCTGGAGGTCACCGGCGAGGGATCGACGCAGATCATGTACCACGCCGAGAGCGACGGCTTCGACCAGCAGCAACTGCCCTGGTCCAAGACGGAGACCGTGGAACTCACGCCCGCCGAACAGAAGCTGGGCTACCTCCTCAGCATCGTCCCCGGCTCGGTGAAGGCCGCGGACGGGACGTTGAGCGCCGCCCCCTGTGTCATCAAGGTCGACGGCAAGCAGGTCGCCGACAACGACGGGGGCAAGGACCCCAAGGGCTGCAACTACACCCTGAAGTAGCCGCTCCCCCCGGGGACCCGGGGATCAGCCGGTGCGCAGCCGGGCGGCCGCCGTGCTCCAGGCGGTGGTGACCGCCCGGTGCGCCTGGACGGTCCGGGCGCACCGGTCCCCGGACAAGGTCACCGGCGCGCCCGCGTGCGCGTGCAGCCGGGGCCGCCGCAGCGGAGAGCTGAGCAGCCCCGTCCACTGCCGGACCGGCCCGCCGGAAAGCAGCCGGCGGGCGCCCGCCTGCCCCAGCGGGATCACGGCCGCCCCGGTCTCCTCGGTGAGCCGGGCCAGACCGCTGCGGAAGGCGCCGGGCGCGCTCTCGGCGGAGCCTGCCCGGTGAGGGAGGCCGCCCTCCGGGTAGATCAGCAGGACCCGTCCCCGCTCCAGCGCGCGCACGGCGAGCCGCAGCGCCTGCGCCGCCCGTCGGTCGTGCCGGTGGACCGGGATGTGGCCCTCCCGGGACAGCAGGCCGCGCAGCACCGGTATCCGCCACAGCCCGGCCGCCGCCATCACCGTGGGACGGACGCCGAGGCGGTGCAGTGCGGCGAGCACCACGGCGGGGTCGGCAAGGGAGGTGTGGTTCGCGGCGACGATGCTGCCCGGCGCGAAGGCCGCCCCGGCATCGGCGGTGACGGTCAGCCGACCGGCGGCCGGGACGAGCGTGTGGGCGAGACGGGCGAGCATGGTTCTCTCCTGGCAGGGCGGACGGGGCCGAGGACGTGACCGACATCGTCCGCGGTCCGGCGGCGGGCCCGCCTGAGTACGCGTACTCGGTTCCGCCCCGGTACCGCACGCGGAGCGTGCCCCCAGGGCGCTGGTCCGCCGGCCTCCCGGGCGCTGGACCCCTGGCACCGGGGGCCGACGAGCGGCCCCTGCGCCGCATCCGGCCGCCCGGCTCGCCCGCCCGCACACCGACCGGCTCGCCCGCCCGCACACCGGTCGGCCGGCTCGCCCGTACGGCGGCGCCGGGTCGTCCGTCCACCCGAGCGGGTCAGTTCCGCCCGGCCGTCGAAGCCGGGTCGCCGTCCACCGGAACCGGGCCGATCGGCCGGTGTGCCGGCGCCTACCGCTCCGCCCACGTCCTGCCCTGCCGCGCGCAGGAGCACCCGCCGCACCGGCCGGCCCGCACCGCCGCCCACGGCCCCCCCCCGGGGCGCATCCGCGCAGGTCCGGCCCGGACAGGCGCCCGCACGGCGGGTGCGCCGGGTGAGGGCACCGGATGTAGGGTGTGCGTTCGAGATCTTGACGGGTTCCCACCGGGACGGACACGGCGAACGGCGTCGCGGCGGGCGGTGAGGGGACGGCAGTGGCGGGACTGGCACAACGGGTGCGGCTGTGGGCGCCGGCGCTGCTGGCCACGCACCCGGCCCGAGCGGTCGTGATGGCCTTCGCCCTGGTCACACTCCTCGGCGCGGCCCTGCTGACCCTGCCGGTGTCCTCCGCCGACGGCACCGCGACGGGCTTCGTCACCGCGCTGTTCACCTCCACCTCCGCGGTCTGCGTCACCGGTCTCGCGGTCGTGGACACCGGCGGCTACTGGAGCGGTTTCGGCCAGGGCGTCATCCTCGCGCTCATCCAGGTCGGCGGCTTCGGCATCATGACGATGGCGTCCCTGCTGGCCCTGCTGGTCTCCGGACGGCTGCGGCTGCGCATGCAGCTCACCGCGCAGGCGGAGACCAAGAGCCTCGGCATCGGCGACGTACGCCGCGTGCTGCTCGGCGTCGCCCGCATCACCGTCGTCGTCGAACTCGCCGTCGCCGCCCTGCTCGCCCTGCGCTTCCGCTTCGGCTACGGCGAGGGCATCGGCAGGGCCGTCTACCTCGGCTGCTTCCACGCCGTGTCGGCGTTCAACAACGCGGGCTTCGGGCTGTTCCCCGACAGCCTGACCCGCTACTCCCAGGATCCCTGGGTCTGCCTTCCGGTGGCGGCCGCCGTGATCCTCGGCGGCCTCGGCTTCCCCGTCCTGCTGGAGATACTGCGCCACCGCCGGCGGCGGCGCACCACCGGCCGCCGCAACTGGTCCCTGCTCACCAAGCTCACCCTCATCACCACGGTCGTCCTGCTGCTCGCCGGCACGGCCCTCACCTGTCTGCTGGAATGGTCCAACCCGGGCACCCTCGGCGCGCACAGCGTGCCCGGCAAGATCCTCGACGGCTTCTTCCACTCGGCGATGAGCCGCACGGCCGGGTTCAACGCGGTCGACATCGGGGCGATGCACGCCTCGACCCTGCTGATGACCAGCGTGCTGATGTTCATCGGCGGTGGCAGCGCCGGAACCGCCGGTGGCATCAAGGTGACCACGTTCGCGGTGCTGGCCGCCGCCATGCTCGCCGAGGTGCGCGGCGAACCCACCTCCTCCATGCTGGGCCGCCGCCTCGCTCCCCACACCCTGCGCCAGGCGCTGACCGTGGCCCTGCTCGGCGTCGGCATCGTGATCGGGGCCTCGCTCGCCCTGCTCACCCTCACCCACGAGACGACGGAGGCGGTGCTGTTCGAGGTGGTCTCCGCGTTCGGGACGGTGGGCATGTCCACCGGCATCACCGCCGGCCTGCCCGTCTCCGGGGACCTGCTGCTGACCGTCCTGATGTTCGTCGGCCGTCTCGGCCCCATCACCCTGGTGTCGGCGCTGGCGCTGCGTGAACGCACGCGCCGCTACGAACTGCCCGAGGAGCGACCCGTCATTGGTTAACTACCTGCACTCCCTGCGCCAGCGGCGGCGCAAGCGTCTCTCCGACACCTACAGCCGGGTCACCGGCGACCAGCGGGTCGCGGTCATCGGTCTCGGCCGCTTCGGCTACTCGCTGGCCAGCGAACTGATGCGCCGCGGCTGGGACGTGCTCGGTCTGGACACCGACGCCCGGCTGGTCCAGAAGTACAGCGACAGCCTCACCCACGCCGCCGTCGCCGACTCCACCGACATGGAGACCCTGCGCCAGCTCGGCGTCCACGAGTTCACCAGCGCCGTCGTGTGCATCGGCACCGACGTCGAGGCGTCCATCCTGGTCAGCAGCAATTTGCTGGAGGCCGAGGTGCCCAACATCTGGGCCAAGGCCGTCAGCCGTCAGCACGGCCAGATCCTCGAGCGCCTCGGTGTCCACCATGTCGTGCTGCCCGAGCACGAGATGGGCGAACGCGTCGCCCACCTCGTCACCGGCCGGATGCTCGACTTCATCGAGTTCGACGACGACTACGCCCTGGTGAAGACCGTCGCCCCCGACATCGCCACCGGCGTCCCCCTCGACCACAGCCAGGTCCGCAGCCGCTACGGCATCACCGTGGTCGGCATCAAGCGCCCCGGTGAGGACTTCACGTACGCCACCGCCGAGACGGTCGTCCAGAAGGGCGACGTCATCATCGTCACCGGCAAGACCCATGCGGTCGAGGCCTTCGCCGAGCTCGCCTGACAGCGCCTGACAGTGAGGATGTGGCGTGGTGCCCGGTGAGCGGACCGAACCCGCCCCGCCTGCCCCAGGCGGAGCCGGGAACAGCACGCCGAGCCCGAGCCCAGCCCGGAGTCGCTGTCGCGAGGCGGCGGCTCCGTCGCCACCGCCTCGGATCACGTGAGAGTCGTCGCCGGTCGCCGACCCGGTCGAGCCGGCCCTGTCACCCGGTGGTCCGCGACGCCGCGTCCCGCTCCGCGCCCGCCGGAACGGGGGGAACGAGAGCGGCCGACGGCCCCGCCTGCGGCGGCTCCTCGGACGCCTCCTCCAGATGGCGCGCGCTGGGATCGCCCGGCCCGCCGGCCGGCGCCCCCGCACCGGTGGACAGCCACGACCAGGCGCACAGCGCCAGGGCCACCGCGGCCGCCGTGGCGAGCACCCGGACGACCCGCCGGGCCCGGGCCGGACCGTCCAGCTCCCGCCAAGCCGGAGCCGGCCGCGGGCCCTCCGGCACCCACAGACTGCCGACCGCGTCCACCGTGGGCCCCTTCGGCTGCCGGTCCTCGCCCCCGGCCGCCCGGCGGGCGCGCTCCCGCGCCGAGAGCTCCCTCGGGGCGGAGTCACGAATGGCGTCCTCGGTGTCCGCGAGGAACTTCAGCCACACGTCCTCCGCGCCGGCTCTTGCGCCGTCCGGACCCTCGGGGGTCGCGTCGTCCCCCGGCCGTCGGATCGTCACGGTCCTCACCTCTCCCTGTGCGTCGGCCCGCCCGGACCACGCCCGTGCGGCCCGTCCTCGCCGTCGGCTTCCAGCCGGACGAACGGGACGGCCCGGCCCGCCGCGCGGTACGACTCCTCGCCGCCGGCCGGCAGCCCCATGAAAGCGCACAGCCGGCGGGCCGTCCGCGGATGACGGCGCGCGTAGTCGGCCATGATGGCCGCACCCTCCTCGGACGGCAGGAAGTGGGCGGTGACGGCGTGGCGCCGGTTGCCGAGCTGGATGAGCGTCTTCGGCTGCGCGCGCAGGTTCCGGTACCAGGCGGCCTTCGGGCCGAAACCGGAGGCGACCGTCCAGCTCGGACCGGCCGGATCGTGGGAGACCACCTCCACCACCGTCATCCGCCCGAGGCCGGTGACCCGGCCCGTGTGGTGCAGCAGGAGCAGCCGCTTCCCGAAGAGAGGTCCCAGTCCCACGCGGAAGAACAGGATCGGCGCCCGGAAGAACAGGCGACGCCAGCCGGTGGGCGGCCGCAGCCGCAAGGACGGGATCTGTCTGTCTGCCATGGTCGCCTTCCGCGGGTCGGGAACACCGGGTGTCGGACTCGATTGGGTAAAGGACCGGGAGGGAGGCCCACCGCACCCGGGCAACCTTTGCATAGTCTAAAGGTGGGGGAGGGGCGCCTGCGAGGGCAAGGGGCGGCTCTCGGACGCCGCGACACGGCTGGAGCACGCGTGATCGACAAGAGGACGCCGTCCACCGGGACCGTGTTGTCCTGGATGCCGGCGGTGGTGATGGCGCTCGTGGCCGTCGCGGACGTCGTGGCGGGCCCCGGGGTGGGCTTCCTGCCGCTGGTCTCGCTCGGGCCGGCCTTCGCCGGACTGGTCGGCGGCTGGCGCCGTACCGCGGTCTTCGGCCTCGCGGCCATGGTGCTGTGCGCCGCGCTCGGCTGGTACGACCGGCTCTTCGAGGAGCGCCGGGGCTACTCCGCGGTGGCCTCGGTCGCCGGCGTCACCGGAGTGGGCATCGCGGCAGCCGTGATGCGCTCGCGCCGCGAGGGCGAACTGGCCAGCATGCGCTCCATCGCGGAGGTCGCCCAGCGGGTCCTGCTGCGCCCCGTGCCGCTGACCGCGGGGCCGCTGCAGGCGGCCGTCTCGTACACCTCGGCGGTCGCCGAGGCGCGCATCGGCGGTGACCTGTACGAAGTGGTCGCCTCCCCGCACGGTATCCGCGTCATCGTCGGCGATGTGCAGGGCAAGGGACTGGCGGCCGTGGAGACGGCCGCCGTCGTCCTCGGCGCCTTCCGCGAGGCGGCCCACGACGAACCCGATCTGGTGGGGCTCGGCGAGCGCCTGGAGCGCAGTGTGGCCCGCGAACTGGAGGGCGAGAAGTTCGTCACTGCCATCCTCGCCCAGATCGGCACCCGAGAGGAGGCGGTTTTCCTCAACTACGGTCACCCCGCCCCCCTGCTGGTCCGCCGGGACGGCGGCGTGCAGTTCCCGCAGCCGCCCGCCTTCACCCTGCCGCTGGGCCTCGGCGCACACGCCGGAGACGCCCCCGAGCCCTACCGCGTGCGGTTCGCCCCCGGCGAACAACTGCTGCTGTACACCGACGGCGTCACCGAGGCCCGCGACGAAGAGGGCCGGTTCTATCCGCTGGGGGAGCGGTCCCATCTGCTCAAGGATCCCGATGCGCACCGGGCCCTGGAGGCCCTGCGCACGGACATCGCCCAGCACACCGGCGGCCCGCCGCACGACGACGCCGCGATGCTCCTGCTGCGCTACCACGGGCACGGCGCGGGCGAGGGGAGGGAAAATCCGTTCCCACCGCGTGAGTCGTCGGGCGAGGCGGCGCGGTAGAAAGGACACATGCCGGAGCGCGAGACCCCCGCGGGGGCGATGGACGATGTCGATGCGGTGACCCGTGCGGTGCTGACCGCGTCGCGGCTGCTGGTGGCCGTGTCGGCCCGCTCGCTGGCCGCGGTCGAGGACCGGGTCACGCTGCCGCAGTTCCGGATGCTGGTCGTGCTGTCCACGCGCGGCGCCACCAAGCTGGTCGCGCTCGCGGAGCTGCTGCAGGTGGCGCCGTCGACCGCGATGCGGATGGTCGACCGGCTGATCGCGGCCGGCCTGGCGGACCGGCACCAGAACCCCGACAACCGCCGCGAGACACTGCTGCAGCTCACCGACGAGGGCCGCCGCACGGTCGAGGACGTCACCGCCCGGCGCCGCACCGAGATCGCCGCGATCGTCGAGCGGCTCAGCCCCACCCAGCGCCTCGCCCTCATCGAGGCCCTGGCCGCCTTCAACGAGGCCGGCGGCGAGCCCCTCGCCTTCGGGACCGACGACGCGGGGCCGCCTCCGCTGGGGTGGGCCGTGGACGTGCCGGTGTCCCGCGACGTGTGACACGGGGCCTCGCGGTGTGCGGGACGCGCTCCGGCGACGCATGACCGTGGCCCTGCGGTCCCCGGGCCTGCCGTCGGCCCGGGGACCGCACGGCCACGGCCCGCTCACACCGCGGCGCTGGGGACGGCCGCGGTGTGCACCGCGCGCAGGGCGCTCTGATGGCTGAGCCAGCCCACCGGCTTGTCCCGGTCCGCGGCGAGCACCGGGACCCCGGTGCCCGGCGCCGAGAGCAGGACGTGCAGGGCCTGGGCGAGCGGCTGGTCCTCGGTCACCGGCGCGGGCGGCTGCGCCAGCGCCCCGACAGATGACGGCGCCCCGTCCGGCTGCTCCGCCAGCGCCTCGGCGACCGCCTGCGCGGACACCACCCCGACATACGCCCCGGCGCCGTCCACCACCGGCAGCGCGCCGTGCCCCGAGCGGCTCAGCAGGTCGGCCGCGTCGACCAGGGCGAGTGACGCGGGCAGGGGCGCCGGCAGCGGCTCCATCGCGGACCCGACGTGCTGCGCCCCGAGCCGGGCCCCCTGCGCGGGGCCCTCCAGGTCGACGCCGCGCCGGCGCAGCTTGAGCGTGTAGATGGTGTCGCCGGACAGCAGCCGACTGGTCGCGGTCGCCAGCACGATCGCCAGCATCAGCGGCAGGATGATCGAGTACTCCCCGGTGAGCTCGAAGAGGATCACCACGGCGGTGATCGGCGCGCGGGACGCCCCCGCGAAGACGGCCCCCATCCCGACCAGGGCGTACGCCCCCACCGCACCCGCGGTGCCGGGCAGCAGGTCGTGAACGCCGATGCCGTACGCCGAGCCCAGCATCGCCCCGATGAACAGGCTCGGCGCGAAGACCCCGCCGGAGCCCCCGATGCCGATCGTCAAGCTGGTCGCCAACGCCTTCCCGGCCAGCAGCACCAGCAGGAACCCGATCGCGTACCCGCCCTCGGTGGCCTTCTCCAGCACCGGGTAGCCGACGCCGTACATCTCGGGCAGCGTCAGCAGCACCACGCCGAGCGCCAGCCCGCCGACCGCGGGCCGCAGCCACTCGGGACCGCGCCACAGCCAGTCGCAGGCGTCCTCGATCAGGTACAGGAACCGCGAGAAGCCCACCCCGACCACCGCGGCGACCACTCCGAGCAGGGCGAAGAGCCCGTACTGGGCGAGGTGGTCGACGTGGAAGTCGGGCAGGTCCAGGAACGCGACGTCGCCGAAGGCGGCCCGGCCGATCACGCTCGCGGTGACACTGGCCAGCACCGTCGCGCCGAACGCCTCCGCGCTGAAGGTGCTCAGGATCAGCTCCATGGCGAAGAACACGCCGGCCAGCGGCGCGTTGAAGGTGGCGGCGATGCCGCCCGCCGCGCCGCAGGCGACCAGAAGCTTCAGCCGGCCCTCGGCCGCCTTCGTCACCCGGCCCAGCGTGGAGCCGAGAGCCGAGCCGATCTGCACGATGGGGCCTTCGCGTCCCACCGAGCCGCCCGAGCCGATGGTCAGGGCGGAGGCGAGCGTCTTGACGACCGCGACCTTCGGGCTGATCCGCCCGCCGCGCTGGGCCACCGCCAGCATCACCTCCGGCACGCCGTGCCCGCGCGCCTCCCGGGCGAAGCGCTGCACCAGCGGGCCGTACAGCAGGCCGCCGAGCACCGGGGCCAGCAGGACGAAGTACGGGCCCAGCCACGGGACGTGCGGATGGCCGGCGCCCGGCACGGCCGCGTAGTCCTCGTGGCCGGAGAACAGACGGGTGAAGGCCGTGATGCACCACCGGAACACGATGGAGCCCACACCGGCGCCCGCGCCGATCGTCACGGCCAGTGCCATCAGGCCCCATGGCTTGGAGCGGAGCCCGGGCATCGCGGGCCCGGCCGACTTGATGGTGCGCATCTCCTTTGCCTCCCTCACGTTTGCATTATGCAAAACGTGTCAAGTCGCACGGCCGCCGGGGTCCGGTCCGGCCGTCTGTGAGCGCTCTTTTTGCACTGTGCAACAATTGAGTCATGGTCACGGCAAGCGCGTCGGGGGAGCATCGGTACATGGCGGACGCGTCCGAAGAGCGGCGTACCAGGTCGGCGGGGCCCGGGCTGGGGCCCTGGGACTGTCCGCAGCCGCCCGGACGCGCGCGTGGGCGGACGGCGCCGGTGGTCGTGCACCAGCCGTCCGGTGCCGGAGGCCGCCAGGTGTCGGTCGGTGGCCGGCCGGTGGGCGTGGCGTGGAGTTTGTCGGACGTGCTCGGCGTGGTGCGGCGGATCGGAATCGCCCTGAACCACGAGGAGGCCGCGACCACCCCCCTCATCGAGTGGCGCGGCGGCGGCACCACCGCCTGGCCCCGTCCCCGCCCCGCACCCCCGGCGGAGCCGACCGCGGCCCCGTGACCACGGCCCGCGGGGCCGGCAAGAGATCACCGCTCGTCGAAGCCGCCCGGCCGCTGCGCCGGCGTCTGACTGGGCACATCCCGACACACCGGCGACTCCGGCGGGGCGGTGGGCGTGCGTCGGCAGCCGCTGCGAGACGGGCTGCGCGCGGAGTGATCCGAGCCTCACCGCCCTTCCCGGCGCTCGGCCGCCGCCCGTCCGGCACGCGCCGGACACCCCGTGCCGGCACCGTGGCTCTCAGCCGCGGCGGCCCGCTGCTGGGCGCCATCGGTCAGGGCCGCGGCCGTCCGCGGCGCGGCGCCCTGCTTTTCTCTGCGAGACCGAGCCTGGCTCTCAGCCGTGGCGATCCGCCGCTGGAGCCGTCGGTGAGGACCGCGGCCGCCCTCGGCGCGGCGCCCTGCTCTCCTGCGAGACCGGCCGTCGGCCGACGAGCAGCGTCGCCCGCGGCCGGCGTACGACACATCCCGGCCCCCCGGGCGGGAGCGCCGGTGTGGCACGGGCGTCACAGCCCGGGGCGACGCCCCGAGCGGCACTGGTCCGGCCGCCCTCTCCCCGCTCAGCGGGGCGGGGGCGCCGGCCTCGCGCGCCCGGAGCGCTGGGGCTGCGTACCCGGCGCCGCGAACAGCGGGCCGAACTCGTCGGGCAGGCAGCCGCGGAGGTCCGCCTCCAGGCCGCTGTCCTCGTCGGTGACCCGGGACAGCACGGTCTGCGACAGGAACAGGGCCTGCTCCGGTGTGCCGCCCGCCGGCCCTGCGACCTCGGCCAGCAGATCGGTCAGCCGGTTCGCCTGACCGCGCCCGGAACCCCCGCCGGCCACCAGGGCGACGTGCTCGTGCGCCGGCACGGCCTGGCGCAGGTGCTCCCGCCGCCGGTCGTCGAGACGCCGGCTGAGCGCCGCGAGCACGAGGTGCACGGCCGCGTCGGCCGCCTCGGTGTCGTCCAGTCGGGCCCGCGTCGACACGTCCTCGACCAGTTGCTCATGGCTGATCATGTTGCCTCCCGCTGGTGCGGCCGGGGCGGGCGGGCAGGCCCGCGCCCGGTCCCCTGGGACTCCGTCGCGTCGAGTGCCCCGCTGACGGACATGAACCGCGGAAATGGTGGCAATCCGGGCAAGACCCGACGCCCGAGGAAGCGGAAGAGGGAACACCACGCAGGGGCGGGGCGGACCACGACCCCTTCATCGGACAGCTTCAGGCACGGGCCCGCCTCGACAGCCGGGGCAGCGCCGAGGCCGCGCCCCGGGTCACGCCGGAGACCCCTCGGCGAGCGCATCCCCCTCCTCGCCGACCGGCCGGCTCGCCGCCCAGCTGCCAGGCGAGATCGGGAAGCACCTGCGCCGTGTCGCGTCCGCGCCGGACCAGGCGGCGACAGGCGACCGGCGTCCGGCGTCCGGATGGACCGCACAACGTTCCTCGACCGTGTCGCCCGACGGGCGGGCGAGGACCGGACCCGGACCCGGGCCGCTCACGAGGCTCGTGCCGTCATGGAACTCGCCGACGAGGCCACCCGGGGCGGCCTGACCGACAAGCTCCGCAAAGCGCTGGACGACGAGCTCGCCCGCACCCTGTTCCCCGACGGCTCCCACGCGGCTGTCTCAGCTCCGGGGGCTCCGGCGGCCCCACCTGACGCCCGACGGCGGCCGGGGCGCCCGGCCCCGGCCGGTCGTCGCCTCGCGCCGCGGGGTTCACCACCCGCGTCGGCGGCCGTGACGGCGCGGACGACCTCCGGAGGGATCAGCTCTCGTCGTCGGTGTCCGAGCGGGCCTTCGCCGCCCGCCGCAGCCGGTGATGGCGCGCCGGGGCCGACGCCTGCTGGGTGACCGCGTCGCCGACCATCGTCCGCACGACGTCCGTCAGCCGGTGCAGGGCGTGGTGCCGTGCGGGACCCGCGCCGGGATCCTCGCGCAGTTCCTTCAGCAGCGCCCAGCACAGCACCATCATGACCACCACGAACGGCAGCGCCACCAGGATCGTCGCCGTCTGCAGCGAACTCAGACCGCCCACCACCAGCAGCACCGCCGCCACCGCCGCCATCAGCACGCCCCACATCACGACCAGCCAGGACGGTGGATGCAGCGCGCCCCGGCTGGTCAGGGAACCCATCACCAGCGACGCGGAGTCGGCGCTGGTGATGAAGTAGGTCATCACCAGGACCATCGCGACGAACGACGTGACCGTCCCGATCGGCAGTGCGTCCAGCATCGCGAACAGCGACGCCTCCGCACCGCTCTCCACCGCGCCCGCCAGGTCCGCCTCCCCGGTCGACTGAATCCGCAGCGCCGAACCGCCCATCACGCAGAACCAGATGACGGTCGCGCCGCTCGGCACGAGCAGCACCCCGATGAGGAACTCGCGGATGGACCGGCCGTGCGAGATCCGGGCGATGAACGTCCCCACGAACGGCGCCCACGACAGCCACCACGCCCAGTAGAAGATCGTCCACGCGCCCAGCCACTCCTGGTCGGAGAAGGCCCCGGTGCGCGTGGCCATGGGCAGCAGGTTCTCCAGATAGCCGCCGACGGACGCCGGGATGGTGTCCAGGATGTAGACGGTCGGACCGAGCAGGAAGACGAACACCATCAGCCCCGCCGCGAGCACGATGTTCAGCGTCGACAGCCACTTCACGCCCCGGTGCAGACCCGAGAACGCCGACACGACGAACGCCGCCGACAGCGCCCCGATGACGACCAGTTCCGTGTTCCGGCTGGCGTCCACCCCCACCGTGATGTCCAGCCCTTCCGCGACCTGCAGCGCCCCGAGGCCGAGGCTGGTCGCCGTGCCGAAGACGGTCGCGAAGACGGCGAGCAGGTCGATCCCCCTGCCCTGCCACGACGCCGCCCGCCGGGCCCCGATCAGCGGGACGAACGCGGCGCTGAGCCGGTTGCCGCGCCCCTTGCGGAACCCGGCGTACGCCAGCGCCAGCCCGGCGACCCCGTAGATCGCCCACGGGGTCAGCGTCCAGTGGAAGAACGAGTACTCCATGGCCGTGCGCGCCGCACCGGACGACTCGGGCCGCACCCCGCTCGCCGGGGGCGGCGCGAGATAGTGGGTGAGCGGTTCCCCGACGCCGTAGAACATCAGGCCGATGCCCATACCGGCGCTGAACATCATCGCGATCCAGGCGAGGTTGCCGAACTCCGGCTCGGAGTCGTCCGTGCCCAGCCTGATCCGGCCGAACCGGCTGAACGCGATCACCAGGCACAGGACCAGGAACACGTCGGCGGCGACCACGAAAAGCCAGCCGAAGTTGTTCAGGACCCACGTGAGGCTCGTGGAGGAGACGCTGTCGAAGTTGTCGTCGCCGAGCCAGGCCCACAGGACCACGGCGATGACGGCGGCCATGCCGATTGCGACGAGAACGCGGTCGGGAGTGCCGTCGACCGAGGCGTCGGCCGGCGGTGACGGCCGGGACTGATCAATCGGTTCGGTGCTCATGAGGCCCCACTATGGTGGGAAATCGGCTGACAAGGTCAAGTGGCGCGCCGCTCGTGACCACCGAACCGGCCGTGCCACGCCACCGCGGGTACCGGGCCTTCGGCGATCTAGGCCTGACGTCCCGTCAAGTCCGGCCGCCGTCCCTCCGGCCACCGGCACGAGGCGAGCGGGCGCGGACCGCTCGCCGAACGCGGGCCAGTGGTACGCACAGGCCGCCCCCGTCGCGGCTCCGGGGGAACCTGACGTGCCCGCCCGCACGTCGTTGTGGGCGATGAGGCAGAACGGACGGGAGACCATGGTGGAGCGGGCGGGTGGTGGTGTGCCGTCGGCGGTGAAGGCGGCGGTGGTGGGCCCCCGGCCTGCGCGGCTTCGCGACCGAGGGCGGCGCCCGGTGAAGGACGAGTCGCGGGGCGGGGGAGAAACCGGGCGCCCGGGACGCGGCCGGGTCCCGGGTCCGGGGCGGGGGCCGACCGTACTCGCCGTACTCGCCGTGCTGACCGCGGGCCTGCTCGCGTTCCCCCGGGCGGTCCCCAACTCCGCGGGGCGCCTGGGTAGTCTGCTGGAGTCGTTCCTGCCGTGGCTCGGCCTGGTCGTCGTGGCCCTGTTCCTCCTGGCGCTGCTGCACCGGTCGGCCCTCGCCCTGCTGGCGCTTCTGCTGCCGGTGGCGGCCTGGACGCACCTCTTCGGCGGGCTGCTGCTGCCGGCTCCCCGGCCCGGGCCGCGCGACCTGGTCGTGGTCCAGCACAACGTCAGCGACGAGAACCCCGACCCGGCGGGCACCGCCCGCGCCCTGACCGCCGCCGCGCCCGACCTCATCGCCCTGCAGGAACTGGTGCCCCCCGCGCTTCAGGTCTACGAGGGGACGCTCGCCCGGGACTACCCGTACCACGCCGTGCGGGGCACGGTCGGCCTGTGGTCGAAGTACCCGTTCACCGACGCCCGGCCGCTGGACATCAAGCCGCGGGGCATCGAGGAGCCCTGGAACCGCGGTCTGCGGGCCGTGGTGCACACTCCGCACGAGGAGATCGCCGTGTACGTCGCACACCTGCCCTCCGTCCGCGTCGGGGTGAGCGGCCTCGCCTCCGCGCGGCGCGACGAGAGCGCCCGCCTCCTCGGCCGGGCGGTCGCCGCCGAGGAGCGCGGGACGGTCATCCTCCTCGGGGACCTCAACGGCACCGTCCACGACCGCGGACTGACCCCGCTCACCTCACGGTTGGAGGTCGCGCAGCGAGGCTTCGCCCTCAGCTTCCCCGCCCGCTTCCCGCTGGCCCGGATCGACCAGGTCATGGCTCGCTCGGCCACCGTCTCCCGGATCCGCACCCTGCCCGCCACCGGCAGCGACCACCTCCCGGTCGCCGCACGCGTCACGCTGGGCTGAGCCTCGGGAGCCCGCCGGCGTGACCCGGGCTCCCGAACCGCCCGTCGGCCGACGCCGCGAGCGGCCCCCCCGCTTCCCCGTCCGGCACCTCACCCATGGCCGTCCGTTTCCCCGCCCGGCACCTCACCCATGGCCGTCCGTCTCCCCGTCCGGTACCTCAATCACGGCCGGTCGTTTCCCCGGTCTCCGACCGGCCCCCGACCCGCCCCCCGGCCCTGTTGCCCGGCCCCCGCCCCACCCCCCCGGCCCTGTTGCGCGGCCCCCGTCCGAACCTCAGCCGCCCGCTGGGTCACAATGCCCCCATGACCGACGACCGGCCCCGCACCCCCGCCGCCCGCCCGCTGCTGCGTCGCCGTCAGGACGGTGAGCTCATCGACGTCGCCGGTGTCGCGCACTTCTTCCGGCTCACCGGTGATCACACGGGCGGGCGCTTCGCGTTCGAGGAGTTCACCCTCGCCCCCGGCACCATCGGGGCCCGACCGCACGTGCACGACGGACACGACGAGTACTTCTACGTCCTCGAAGGCGAGTTGACGCTGCACACCGGCGACGGCGAGATCACGGCCGGCCCGGGCGACCTGCTCGCCGCGACCCGGGGCACCCCGCACGGTTTCCGCAACGCGGGCCCGGCCACCGCCCGCGCCCTGTGCCTCTACACCCCGGCCGGCTACGAGAACTACTTCCGCGACGTCCACGCCGCCGTGAGCGCGGGAGCCGAACCCACCGACGACCTGCTGGCCGTGTTCCGCGGCCGCTACCGGACCGCCTCCGTCCCGGCGCCCCCGGACGCACCCTGATCGGCGCCGGACAACGTCCCCCGGCAGGTCAGTAGTTCTGCCACTCGTCCAACTCGTAGTCCAGGACCGCCGGATCCATCAGCGTGCTCGGCCGGACGTCCGTGCGGCGGCGGTCGACGGGGAACACGGTCGCCGCTTCGAGCACCTCGTCGTCCAGATAGCGCAGCCGCGGCGCGTCCGCCGCCACCCGCAGCGGTGGGGGCGTGCCGCCCGGCGAGGCGAGGACGAACCCCCAGTTGCCGAAGCTCGGCACATCGACCTGGAACTCGGTCGTGGCGTACCCGGCGGCCTCGACGGTCGCCGCGATCGACCAGTACGTCTTCGGTGCGAAGAACGGCGATCCGCTCTGCACCATCACCTTGCTCCGCGGCGTCACCACCTGGCCGAGCAGGTGGTAGAACTCCACCGAGTACAGCTTCGCCAGCGCCGCCGTGTCCGGGTCGGGGAAGTCGATGATGACGGCGTCGTACCGCTCCCGGGCGGAGCGCAGCCAGGTGAACGCGTCCGCGTTGACCACCCGCACCCTCGGGTCCTCCAGTGACGCGCCGTTCAGCGTGCGCAGTGGCCCGAAGCCGCGGGCCAGCCGCGTCATCGCCGGGTCCAGCTCCACGAGTGTCACCTGACGCACGTCCGGATAGCGCAGCACCTCGCGCAGCGCCAGCCCGTCGCCGCCCCCCAGGATGAGCACCTTCTGCCTGTCCCCCGACAGCGCGGGATGCACGAGCGACTCGTGGTACCGGTACTCGTCCACGGAGCTGAACTGCAGGTCACCGTTGAGGAAGAGCCGCATGTCGGGCTTGCCGGTGAAGGCGGTGGACCGGGTCAGCACTATCTCCTGGTACGCGGTCGTCTCCGCGTGGATGATCGGATCCCGGTACATCTGCTGCCGGGCGGTGACCTCCAGGTCGTCCGCCAGCACGTAGGCCGTGCCGAGCACCGCCAGCACCACGGTGACCCCGGCGAGCAGCCCCGCCTGTACGAAACGCCGGGTCTGCCGGCGGAAGATGAACACCACGACGACCACACCGGCCACCGCGTTGACCGCGCCCACCACCAGCGCGCCCTTCAACTGCCCGAATGTCGGCAGGAGCAGCAGCGGGAAGCACAGCCCGCCGACCAGGGCGCCGATGTAGTCGACGGCGAACATGTCGGCGACGGCGCTGCCCGCCTCCTGTCTGCGGATGCGCTGCAGCAGCGTCATCAGCAGCGGTATCTCGGCGCCGATCAGCAGCCCCACCACCAGGGCGATGACGACCATCGCCGGCGTGTACAACTGCAGCCAGGCGAACGCCGCGTACAGCGTCAGCACCGACAGCCCGCCGACGAGCGCCAGCGCCGCCTCCACGAGGGCGAACGCGCCGACCGGGCGGCGCCGCAGCGGCTTGGCGGCCAGCGAGCCGAGTCCCATGGCGAAGACCATCACGGAGATGACCACGGAGGTCTGCAGCACGGAGTTGCCGATGAGGTAGCTGCCCAGCGCGGTCAGCGCCAGCTCGTAGACGAGACCGCAGGCCGCGCAGAGGAACACCGCGAACAGCAGCAGGAAGCGCGCCCCCCGGGGATGCCGGCGGGCCGGGGCAGGAGCGGGCGCCGAGGTGTCGCGGCCGCGCAGGACGGGTGTGCTCATGGAGGCGGCGACCGGGCTAGGAGAGCGCCGCGCCGACCATGAACCCGGTGCCCAGGTACATGCCGGCCTGGACCCAGGCGGCGGGGTGCGGACGGCCGTCGCTGTCGTCGAGGACGACCGAGCCCATCTGACCGGGCGTGAGAGCGCCGATCACGATGCCCACCAGGGTCATCACCAGCACCCCGGCCAGCCCGTACAACAGTGTGCTGGTCAGGCCGTAACCCAGGCCCCGCTCGGACTCGCTGGCCCGGATCGCCTCCATGATGACGAGACCCACGGCCACCGACTGGCTGCCCAGCAGGACGGCCGCGCCGCGGTTGCGGTCGGACCACACCACGTGGAAGAGCTTGCCGGGCGTGACGAGGTCGAGGGCGATGAAGCCGACCGCCATCACGGCGAGGCCGACGACTCCGTAGAGCAGGGCCTGGCCGGTGGACTCGAAGATCTCGGTCACTGCGTTGCCTTTCTTCAGGGCGTCGTCGGGGGCGGGTCAGGGTGTGGTGGGCGCCGCGGTCACTTGCCCGTGCCGGGACCGCCGCCGCGGAAGCTCTCGCTGTACGGGTTGGGCCAGTGGCTCAGGTGCTGGGAGTGGCGGTTGTAGCCGTTGCGGTAGTCCTCGATCTGGATGAGGCTGCCGTTCCGGTACGGCGAGACGGTGACCATGTCGTCGCCGTACCGCAGGAACTCCATGCTGTCGCCGGAGGCGCGGTCGAGCGCGTGGCTGTGGTCGTCTATCGCGTCGGCGACGTCGCCCGGCACGCTGTCCCGGTCGCGCCAACCCCCCGCGTCCACGGTGTACGTGTCCGCTATCCAGCCGCGCGGCACGGCGGTGTCCGAACCGCCGGAACAGGCCGTCAGCAGGACCGCGGCCAGCATCGCCGCCACCGCCGCAGCCGCCGCGCGGACGGGTCGGGTGCTCTTCATCGGGCCTCCAGCCGGGTGTGCGTCGATACGATCTGGCCGTACTGCGGATACGTGTGCCAGGTGCGCCAGACCAGCCCACCGCCGGCCGGCCCGTCCGCCTCCTCGACGAGTACCGCCGTCACCGCCTCCGGCGAGCCCGGGAAGACTCCGCACAGGCTCGCCTCCCGGTCGGCGACGCGGCCGAGGATCCGTGCCACCCGCGCGCCGAACTCCTCGGGCGGCAACCGCCGTGTCTCGGCGGTAAATGCGTAGTGCCAGCCCGGCAACTCCCGCCGGTGCGCGGTAGGGAGGCCCGTCACCGCTCCCCGCAGACAGGCCACGGTCTCGCGCACGGGTCCGGCGAAGACCTGGTGCGACGCGCCGAGCAGCCGCAGCCGTACGACGAGCCCGCCGACGACCCTCTCGCGCTCGGCCAGCGCCGGACGCTCGTCCAGGTCCAGTGACAGACAGAGCTGGTCCGCGTCGGTGTCCAGATAGGGGGCGTCCAGGGAAATGGCGTGCACCTGGCGTCCCCCCGGAGTCAATTCGTGCGATGAGCGGCGCCGAGTATGACACATGAGGCGCATGTGTTCTAAGCGGCTGGTGGGGCGCCCGTACGTCGTACGGCGCAGGCCCGCCCGACGCGGTGACATGACCTCCGCCGAGAAGCTGACCGACGCATTCGCGGCCGTCCGTGACGTCGAGCTGGAACAGGCCCTCGATCCCGCCGAACCCGACGGCGTCTACCGCGACAGCAGGCAGTGCGCGGCCCTGGCCCTGCAGTCCGGGACCACCACCCTGCTGCCCTCGCCGCCGACCCCGCGCCCGAAGAGGGGCTGAGCGGCACGACGAACGGGAGCACGTAGATGGAGCAGTCAGGTACTTCGGCCCTCCTGCAGGGCGTGGTGCAGGACCTCGCTTCGGGCGTGGCCTCCGCCCTCCGCGGCGGCGGCCACGCCCCCTTCCCCGGCGGGGCACCACCGGACGAGCGGGCCCAGGGGGTCCTCCTCGCCGCCGTCCGCGTCCTCGGGGCCGATGTACTGCTGCCCCGCGTACTCGACCGGACCCCGCCCGCCGGACAGGAACTGGCCGTGTTCCGCGGGGCGATCGAGGCGTTCCGGCCGCAGGCCGACGCGGCCCCGACCGTGCGCCGGAGCCACTGGGGCATGGTGCGCGGCCTGCGGACGGTCGACGCCGCCCACGGCCCGGCCCACGGCGACGCGGGCGCCGAACCCGACGCCGGGTGGCTGTACGAAGCCCCCTGGCAGTCCGTGACACACCGGCTGTCGGTCCTCGCCGCGCTCGCCCTGCCCGGCGAGGACTGCGCCCTGAACCGCGCGGCACAGCACCGGGTCGTCGACGTCAGCCGCGGCTTCGTACGCGCCGTGCGCCGGGCGACGGGCGCCCTCCGCGCCACCCCCCCCCACGACCTGCTCACCTTCCTGGAAGCCCACCTCGGCCCCGACACCACCCCGATCCCCGGCGCCCTACGGGCGGTCCGCACCCCGTTGCTGCGCCGCGGCCTGGATCACCGGCACGTCCACACGCTGACGTGGTTCCGGCACCCCACCGACGGCGGGCCGATGTACTTCCACAGCGGCGCCACCCTCGGCCAGCAGGCGTTCCTCGGATTCCGGCCCGGCACCGCGGTGGCCGCCGTGTGCACCCGCCGCTTCCGCGCCCGGGACCCCTTCGTGGCCACGGCGTACGCACTGCCCGCCGAGCACTGACCGCCGGGCGGTGTCACAGACGCTGCCACAGGGCCGGCGTGCCGCCCGGGAGCCACGCGCCCCGCGCCTGGTGGGACTGCAGGCAGCGGTACCGCTCCGCGCCGTACGTCACCGTCGCGCCCGGCGCGTACACCCGCCCCTCGGCCCACGTGTCGACGGTCGCGTCGTCCTGCGGGCCGGGCGTGCCGGACTCGGAGCCCGCGGTCTTCAGGGTGAGCCCGAACTCCTTCAGCACCGGGTTGACCGGCTGGAAGAAGGTGGTGCCGCCGCTCGCGCAGTCCCCGGAGCCGCCGGAGGTGGTGCCCTGGGCCTGCGCGCCGGAGGCGTACGGGCCGCCGGAGTCGCCCGGCTCGGCGCACACGGTGGTGCGGGTGAGGCCGTGTACCGTGCCCTCGGAGTAACGCACCGTCACGTTCTCCTCCTGGATCGTCCCGCAGTGCCAGCCGGTGGTGGAACCCGAACGGCACACCGACGCTCCGACGACCGCCTGGACCGACCCGCTGACGTCCACCAGCGCGTCGGCCTCCCCCCTGATCCGGGGCGTGGCCGTCCAGTCGCTGTTCACCGCCACCCACGCCATGTCCTTGCCCGGGAAGACGGACGCCTGGAAGGTGCCCTGGTCCGTCCGGTCGGCGCCGGCGGTCTTCGCGCCGGGGTCGCCGCAGTGACCGGCGGTGGCGAAGCCCTGCTGCTCCTCCTTGGTGACGGAGAACCCGACGGAGCAGCGGGCGGAGTCGTCGATGTAGTACGGGTCGCCGCCGACGACGTCGGCGAGTGTGCGGGGCCGGTCCTTCACCACCTGGACGGTCACCCGCGCGGCGTCCACGCCCGCCGCCTCGACGAAGGCGTCCCCGGCCGCCCGGCTGACGCCCTGCACGACCACCCGGTTGGCCCGCACGTCCACGTACCAGACCGGCGCGTCCAGGGCGATGGACCGGGTGCGGGCGGCCGTGGCGTCGAGCTTCTTCTTCACGGCGCCGAGGTCGCTCAGCGAGGTGGTCACCACGGCGGTCTCGGCGCCCTGGGCACGGATGGCGGCCTCGTCGCCGACCCGGGTGGTGGCCACGGTGAGCCTGTCGGACGTCGCGCCGCTCACCCAGGCCCCGGCGAAGCGTTCGCCGAGTGCGTGGCGCAGCAGGCCCACGCGGGCGCCCGCCTCGGCCTCGTTGACCAGGCGGTCCCGCGCCTGGGCGGCCGTCAGCCGCAGGTCGCGCTGCATGGCGCGGAGCACTTGCGGGGACGGCTTGTCGGCGCCGAGGGTCTGTGCGGCGGTCGGGAGGGGACCGGCCGCGGGAGCCGGTCCGGCGACCGCCGCGGCGGGGGCGGTGCCGAGGACCAGCGCGCCGGCCGCCACCAGGGCGGCGCGGCGTCTGCCTCCGCGGAGTGTTCTGACCAAGCGTGTTCCGACCATGCGTGTGCCTCCTGAGGGTTCGGATCCGGGACCGGCGCGACGCCGGACGCCGGGAACCGGAGATCTAGCCGTACCGGCCCGTTCCGACGCGGCCCGCGCGGGGGTTTCGCGCGAAGGGGGACGCGGAGGGAGGCATGCGCAGTAGGCGGGTCAGGCCCGCTCGAGCCCCGGGCTGCCCGCCTCGGTGACGAAGGAGGCGGCCGTGGTGATCGCCGCTCCGGGCCGGCTGACGGCGGCGACGGTCCGGAAGTCGGCGCGGGCCGCGTCGCGCCCCAACTCGACCCGGACGTAGCCGCGTCTGCCGTTGTAGAACCTCATGTGGGGGTTGGCCGTCATCAGCGTGTCCCAGTTGCCCGGCTTCTCCGCCCCGTCCTTGCCGCTGGCGATGGAACTGCACGTCAGTTCCGTCCCCACCGTCCTGGACCCCGGGTCGTCGAAGTCCTCCTTCAGGTCGAAGGCGTAGGCCACATGGACGTCCCCCGTCAGGACCAGCCAGTTGTCCAGCCCCGCCGCCCTGGCCCCGTCCATCACCCGCCGCCGGGACGCGGGGTAGCCGTCCCAGGCGTCCACGGAGACCGTGGACTGCGCGTTGAGGTTGAACCTGCGCTGGGCGAAACACACCTGCTGGGGCATCACCTTCCACCGGGCGCGCGACGACCGCCAGCCGTCGATGAGCCAGCGTTCCTGGGCGTCGCCGGTCAGCGTCCGGGACGGATCGGTGCTCTCCGGGCCCGGGACGTGCGGCCGGTCGCCGTAGGCCTGGTCCGAGCGGTACTGCCGGGTGTCGAGGATGTCGAACTGCGCGAGGTCGCCCCAGATCAGCCGCCGGTAGAGCTGAGCGTTCGGCCCGCTGGGCAACTGGGCGGCGCGCAGCGGCTGGTTCTCCCAGTAGGCCCGGTAGGCCGCGGCGCGCCGGGCGAGGAACTGCTCCGGGGGCTCGCCGTTCTCGCTGACGGAGCCGGCGTAGTTGTTCTCCGTCTCGTGGTCGTCCCAGGTGAGGACGAAGGGGTGGGCGGCGTGCACCGCCTGCAGGTCGGCGTCGCTGCGGTAGAGCGCGTAGCGCAGGCGGTAGTCCGCCAGCGTCGTGGTCTCGTGGCCGAACACGTCGGGAAGGACCGCGTCACCGGTGTAGCCGCGGGCGCCGCCGGCCGGGTCGACCGGGTACTCGTAGATGTAGTCGCCGAGATGGAAGACGACGTCGACGTCCTCCCGCGCGAGATGCCGGTGAGCGGTGTAGTAGCCGTCCGGGTACGCCTGGCAGGCCACCGCGGCCAGGCGCAGGCTCGGGGTCGCGGCGCCCGCGACGGGCGCGGTGCGGGTACGGCCCGTCGGGCTGATCCAGGCACCGACCCGGAACCGGTAGTAGAAGACGCTCGACGGGGCGAGCCCCTGGACGTTGATGTGCACGCTGTGCCCGTACTCCGGGAAGGCGGTGGTGGTTCCGGAGCGCAGCACGACCGTGAACCGCTCGTCCAGCGCCAGTTCCCACAGCACGGCGACCCGTTCCGCGCCGAGCCCGCCGTCCGCCTCGAACGGTCTCGGGGCCAGCCGTGTCCACAGCAGGACCGAGTCCGGCAGCGGGTCGCCCGAGGCCACGCCGAGGGTGAAGGGGTCCTCCGTGATCCGGGCCGCGTCCCGCTGCGGTGCGACCATCGCGCCCTGGGCGGGCAGGTTCGTGGTGAAGGCGAGGGCCGCGGCCGCCGCCGTGAAGGTGAGGAAGCGGCGGCGGCCGACGCGCGGGGCGGCGGCGCGCAGCACCGCGTCGTGCGGGGACGTGAGCTCGATCGGCGTGGTGCGGTGGCCCGTGCGCGCCATCTGACGTCCTTTCAGGAAAGGGCGAGAAAAACGGACCACGCATACTAATCAGACAAAAACGCTTGAAATCCGGTGATTTGCCGTAACAGTCACACGAGAGGTGGACGGTGGCGCACAGCGCTGCGCCGCATCGGGTGATGCCGAACGGCGACGATCGCCCCGGAGGCGGGGTGTGCGCGGGCCGTTGCGGGGCATCCGGACTGTCGACATATCCCCCGGGAGGTGCGGTGAACGGCGGAGTGATGGCGAGTCGGAGCAGGATCGAGGCCGAGCGGGCGGCGCGGGGTTCGGGTACCAGATGGGCCGCCAGAGCCGGGCTGACCGCACGCGGCGTCATTTACCTCATGGTCGGGGTGCTGGCCCTGCGGATCGCGTTCGGCGACGGCTCCGGGCGGCAGGCGGACCGCCGGGGCGCCCTCGCCGAACTGGGGGAGAAGCCCTTCGGCTCGGTTCTGCTGTGGGCCCTGGGCGCCGGTCTGGTCGGCATGGCGTTGTGGCGGCTGTCGGAAGCGGTCTTCGGCTCCGTCGGCCCCGGGGGCCGGAAGGCGAAGAAGCGGGCGCTGGCATGCGCCCGCTGCCTCTTCTACTGCTTCGTCGCCTACTCGGTCCTGCAGTTCGCCGCGGGCTCGGGCGGCGGGGGCGGTTCCAGCGACGAGCGGTCCCGGGATGTCACGGCCCGGCTGCTGGGGGTGTCCGGCGGCCGGTGGATCGTCGCCGCGATCGGCATCGGCATCGTCGTCGCGGGCCTGTGGATCGGTGGCCGCTCCCTGATGGGCGCCCACCGGGACAAGCTGCGGACGGGGGAGATACCGCCGCGTCTGCGCCGACCCGTCGACCTGACCGGCGTCGTGGGCGGCGCTGCCCGCGGTCTGGTCTTCGCGGTCGCGGGCTCCTTCACCATACGCGCTGCGATCGCCTACGAGCCCGACCGGGCCAAGGGCTTCGACGACACCCTGCGCTCTTTCGCCGAGACCCCCGCCGGACCGAGCCTGCTGGCCTGTGTCGCGGTCGGGCTCGTGCTGTTCGGGGCCTTCTCGTTCGCCATGGCCCGCTGGCGCCGGGTCTGACGGTGAGCACCCCGGCGCCGCCTGTGCCCCGCGGCCCGCGCCGTCACGGCCGGCGCCGCGGCAGCAGCCGGGGCCGCCGCCGGGCGAGCCGGGCGCAGGCCAGGCCGATCAGGGCGCCGGACGTGACGTCGTTGGGACAGTGCGCGCCGGACTGGACGCGCTCGAGGGCCACCAGGGCGGCCGCCGTCCCGCACACCGTGCCGGCCGCCGCGACGGTGAAGGCGGTCGCCGCCGCGGTGCGCCCGGAGGGGAACGACGACCTCGGACTGGCAGATGAAGATCTTCTGGTCCAACCGCAGCTGGAAGGCCACCACCACCGAGCAGGTGTCCGACGACCGGATCGCCTGGACCTGCTGGTGATCGAGTACAACCCCAGCGGCCTGTTCGAGAAGACCGGCAACATCTGGCGGGCCCAGGGCCACCGTGCACGCCTCGACCTGAAGAACTACGTCCGCTTCATCACCCTCAAGGGGGAGGCGGACGACGGCGCGAACGAGGAGGAAGAGCCTGAGGAGTCCGAGCGCGCCGGCCGCGGGAGCCGCCGTTGACGATGCCGCATTCCGGAGCCTTACGGTCGCGATGGCGGCGGTGAGATCGCTCTGGTCGACACGCTGGACCGACTCCTCGCCGGGGGCGTCGTCGTCAGCGGCGACCTCACCGAGGAGCAGGAGGAACGGATCGGCCTGACCCTGATGCTCCTCGACGACCGCATGACCGAACTTCGTGAGCGCTACGGCCTGCGCCCCGAGGACCTCAACCTGGACCTCGGCCCGCTGGGCCCGCTGCTCCCTCGTGAGTGACTCCTGAGACCGCGCGGACCGGCAGCCGGGAGGCCGCCGCCGGTGATACATGTAGGCGCATGAACACGCCAGCAACGAGCCCGGCAGCCGGCGCGGCGGCCGGCCCGCCGGTGCGGATCGGTGCCCTCGTCCCGCTCTCCCCGCCCGGCTGGGTCGAAGCGGGCCGCCACCTGCTCGCCGGTCTGCAGCTGGCGGTGGACGAGGTCAACGAGGCCGGCGGGGTCGGCGGAAGGGCGCTGGAGCTCGTGGTGCGGGACACCGCGGCTGATCCGCGGCGGGCCGTGGCGGCCGTGGACGAACTGGCTCGGCTCGGCGTGGTCGCCGTGGCCGGGGAGTACCACAGCGTCGTCGCTCGCGCCGCCGCCGGCCGGGCGGACACACTCCGCCTGCCGTTCCTCTGCTCGTCGGCGGTGCTCGACGAACTCGTCGAACAGCCGACGGACTGGGTGGCGCGCCTGCCCCCGGCGCAGTCGCGAGGCTGGCGCATCTACGCGGACCACCTGCTCGGCGCCGGTCACAGCCGTGTGGCCGTGGCGACCCAGCCGAGTGCGTACTGGGCGTCGGGGACGGGGATCCTGCGGGACCGCCTCGCCGCACACGGCGGCACCGTCACCGAACTCGACATGCGTGACCTGACTCCCCCCGCCCTGTGCGCCGCCCTGCTCGACGACCGGGCGACCGCCCTTCTCCTTCTCGTCGGCTTCCCGGAACCGGCGGTTTCGATCGTCAAGGCGGTGCGCCGGGACCAGCGCCTCGCCGAGGTCGTGATCGGGGCTCCGGCCGGGCAGCCCGAGTTCACCGCATGGGCGACGGCGCTGGGCGACGACGGCTCGGCCACCCCGTTCCTGCGCTATCTGCCCGAACCCCTCGGCCCACAGGGCGTCCGGGTGGCGAGCGCCCTGCGCGAGCGACTGGGCCAAGCGCCCTCCTTCGTGGCCTTCGAGGGCCACGACACCGTCACCGTCCTCGCCGAGGCGCTGCGGGTCGGCTGAGTCGACCGGTCGCGCGTCGCGGCGTCGTGGCCGCACCTCGCGGTGGACGGCACCCGCGGCCGGATCCGGTTCTCCCGACCGCCGGGCAGCACCGTCTGGCAGTGGGCCGAAGCGCCGGTCCACGTCGTCGACCGGGATCCGGCGAACCCCGATCGCTTCCGGACCCGCCATGCCGGCCACGGCGGACCGGTAGCGCCGGGGGACCTCGTGCCGCCGAGGACCTCGGACCGCTGACAGGCCGCGAGAGCCCCCCGAGGAGCTCCGCGAGCGAGCCCGCGCCCCCGCTCCGGGCCGTCGCCGCCACTTCGCAGGGATCGGTGGCCGCCGGAGCGAGGGGGCCGCGCGGGCGGCGGTCGGGACACCGCCAGGTCGCCGGCCGCGTCGCCTCGCCGGAGCGCGCCCGCCCGGCGGCCGGTGTTCCCCACCGGCCCGGGGCCTCGACCGTGCGGGCACACACGGCACGTCCGCCGAGCCCGGGGTCACACCGTCCGGGCACGGAACGCCTCCCCGGGCACAGCACGCCCACCGAGGCGGCCGCGGGCTCTAAGGGAGGAGCACCAGTCGCCCGCGCAGCCCGCCCTCCGCGAGCCGCGCGTGCGCCTTGGCCGCGTCGTCCAGGGCGAACGTCTCGGCGACCCGCAGGGTCAGCGCCCCCTCGTCCACCAGCCGGACCAGTTCGGCCAGGCGCGCTCCGTCCGCGCGCACCTCCACCGCGTGGGTCCGCACCCCGCGCACGGAGGCCGGCTGGGCCTGCGGGATGACACCGACGTACACGCCGCCGTCCCGCACCCGCTCCAGGGCGGGCGCGCCGAGCACGGCGGCGTCGAGTACGGCGTCGAAGCCGGTGCTGTCCGCGCCGTCACCGGTGAGGAAGCGGGCCGCCCCGAACGACCGCAGGAGTTCCTCGTCGTCCTTTCTGGCCTGCGCGGTCACCGACATGCCGAGGCGCGCGGCGAGCTGGACGGCGTACCCCCCGACCGCGCCCGCCGCGCCGGTCACCAGCAACGACCGCCCCGGCGCCGGCTCCAGCAGGTCCAGGGCCTGCGCGGCGGTCAGCGCGTTCAGCGGCAGCGTCGCGGCGTGGACAGGGTCGGCGGTGGCCGGCGCGGCCGCGACGGCGTCGGTGTCCACGACGACGTACTCGGCGTGTGCGCCGAGGGCGCCGTCCACGCCGTGGTCCAGCGCCACCACCTCGTCCCCGACGCTCCAGGTGCCGGCGGTACCGACCGCGTCCACGGTCCCGGCGACGTCCCAGCCGAGCCCTGTCTGCCGGCCCGCGCCTCCGAAGATCCCGGACCGCACCCCGGCGTCCACCGGGTTCAGCGTGGCCGCCGCGACCTTGATCCGTACCTGCCGGGCGGCCGGCTCGGGCACATCGACGTCCACGATCCGTACGTTCTCGGGGCCACCGAACTCCGTCACCACTGCAGCACGCATGGTCAGAACTCCTCATATCGTCGTCAGATGCGGGGGACTTGACCGTCTTCCGCCCCGCCGCACGCAACCCTAGGAAGAGTTACTATCTCCGAGGAAGTAGTTACCTGGAGGTGCCTACCTCACCGGGAGGAGAGCCATGGCGACCATGACAGCGGCCCAGCGGCGAGAGCAGGCGCGGGTGGAGTACGACGCGTTCCTCCGCGACTGCCCCACCAACCAGCTCCTCGGCCGCCTCAGCGACAAATGGGTCAGCCTGGTCGTCGCGGCCCTGTCCTCGGGTCCTCTGCGCTACAGCGACATCAGTCGCAAGATCGCCGGTGTCAGCCCCAAGATGCTCACGCAGACCCTGCGTGCCCTGGAGCGCGACGGCATCCTCACCCGCACGGTCACCCCGTCGGTCCCCGTCCGCGTCGACTACCGGCTCACCCCGCTCGGCAGCAGCCTCGCCCGGCTGCTGAAGGCCGTGAAGGTCTGGGCGGAGACCCACTTCGACGAGGTCCACGCGGCACGGGAGCGGTACGACACCGAGAACCCGCAGGACGCCAAGGGCTGAGGCCCCGGTCGGCCGGGGGCGTCACCGGCTCGGTGCGGGGCAGCCCGAGTCGGCGAGGACGTAGTAGCCCGGGGAGGTCTGCAGCAGGGTGTGGACGGTGAAGGTGTTCCACAGCCCCATGGGCCGGCCCGAGCCCTGGGCGTAGGTGTAGCCGCCGCTCCGATAGGCGCGTCCGGCGGCCACGTGGTCGTAGTTGTCGGCCGTGTGGCAGGTGGGGGTGAAGCCGGTGGTGGTCGCGGTCACCACCGCGGAAGCCGCCCCGACCCTGCCCGCGGCGTCCACGGCCGCCACGCTGTAGCCGTAGGTGGTGCCGGTCGCCAGGTCGACGTCCGTGAACGAAGTCGCCGGGGCGGTGCCCACCCGGGCGCCGCCCCGGTGGACCGTGTAGGAGGCGGCCCCGTCGACGGCCTGCCAGCGCAGGCCGACGGTGGTGTCGGTGGTTCCGGTGACCGTGAGGCCCGCGGGCGCGGGCAGGGCGTCCCCGTCCTGCCCGCCGCCGTCCAGGCCCCAGAACCGGGCGGTGTGGTAGCTGGAGCAGATGGTGTCGAGGTAGTAGGTGCCGGTGCTGCCGCACTGTTCGACGCCGCTGCCCGGGTCGACGGCGAGACCGTGGGACATGCCGGACACGGAGTAGACCTCGACGGCGGGCCGGCCGGCGCGATCGTCGTAGACGGTCAGCGTGGTGCCCCCGCTCAGGCTCTCGGTGCGGCTCGGGGTCTGGCCTATACCCCACAGGTCGGTCCACTGGTCGCGCAGTTCGGTGGCGTTGGCGGGCCGGACGGTGGTGTCGGCCGTGCCCTGCCAGATGGCCACGCGGGGCCAGGAGGTGGTACCGGAGGGGGCGGCGGAGCGCGCCAGGTCGCCCCACTGGGCGGGAGTCCTGTCCGGCGGGGCGTACATGCAGGTGTAGGCGGTGGCCACGCTGTCCGCGCAGTAGGCGGGCAGGCCGGAGTCGATCGCCCCGCCGGCGAACACGTCGGGGTAGGCGGCGAGCAGGTCGGCGGTCATGCCGCCGCCGGCGGACAGCCCGGTGATGTGGACCCGCCCCGTGTCGCTGCCGTACCGCGCGACGGCCGCGTCCACCATCTGCTTGATCGACAGCGCCTCGCCCCGGCCGCGCGTGCTGTCGCCCGGCTGGAACCAGTTGAAGCAGGAGTTGGCGTTGTTCGCGCCGCTGGTCTGCGGGAGGACGAGCGCGAAGCCGTAGGTGTCGGCCACCTCGGGCCACCCGGAGTGCGCGAAGTAGTCGCCCGCGCTCTGGGTGCAGCCGTGCAGGGCCACGACGAGCGGGGCACCCGGGGGGAGGCCGTCGGGCGCGTACGTGTACATGGACAGGTTGCCGGGGTTCGTGCCGAAACCGGTGACCTGGGTGAGCCCCGCGGCGGACGCCTGCGGACCGGCGGCGAGCAGGCCCGCGGTGAGGACCAACGCGCCCACCGATGCCCTGAGCGGGCGGCGCACACCGCTCATCAGGCGGCTGGTGGGGGAGGGGGTGAGGGGGAGCGGCTCTGTCATGATGCGGTCTCCTGGGGGGGAAATGTCCTCGTCCGGCGCCGGGGCGCGGGGCCCGGCTCGGCCCGTTCCGGCCCGCCCCCGCACGGCTGGGAGCCGGCCTGAGGTGCATCATCGGGGCCGCAGCACATGGGTGACATGGTCTGGACAAACACGGTCGGTGCGGTCCCTGTGTCCCGGGCGTCCATGGCCGCACGCGGCCCCGGCCGTGTACGGCACGGGGCTGCCGGCGCCCGCTCGGCACGACAGACACGACCGGGCGGTCGGGGTGGCCGAAGAACGGGTACTCGGCCCGGGCGGTTCCGGCGCGGACCCGGCGTCCGTGCCGCCGCAGACGACCACCGGCCTACGCGGAGGGAACAGAGATGAGCACAGTGAAGGAATCGGTCGAGGTCGAGGTACCGGTCCGCACCGCGTACAACCAGTGGACCCAGTTCGCGGAGTTCCCGAACTTCATGGAGGGGGTCGAGGAGGTGTCGCAGATCGACGACACCCACAACCACTGGACCACCAAGATCGGCGGAGTGCGTCGGGAGTTCGACACCGAGATCGTCGACCAGCTCCCCGACGACCGGATCACCTGGCGGACCATCAGCGGCGACACCCGGCAGAAGGGCACCGTCCGCTTCGAGAGCATGGACGACACGCACACGCGCGTGGAGCTCACGATGGACGTCGAGCCGAGCGGGATGGCGGACAAGACGGCCGACTGGCTCGGGATGGTCGACCGCCGGGTCAAGGGCGACATGCGCCGGTTCAAGACCTACGTCGAGGAGCACGGCCGGGAAACCGGCGAGTGGCGGGGCCGGGTCACCCCGGGCTGAGCGACCGCCCCAGGCCCGGCGACCGCACCGCGGCCCGGACCCGTCACCGGTCCGGGCCGCGAGGACGGCGGAGCCCGACCGGGGAGGACTCACCCGGCCGAACCCACCGGCCCCCTTCCCCGCGCTCCGGACGAGGCCTCACCGCGCCGACGCGATCGCGTGCAGCTTCTCCAGCCGCGCCCTCGACTCACCGTCCACCGGCACGTACGTCACCATCCGCGCGCCCAGCTCCGGGCTGAGCCACAGGTCGCTGTGGTCGACGGTGATGCGGCCGACGTGGCGGTTGAGGAACTCCTTGCGCTTGGTGCGGTGGGCGCCGACCTCGTGCCGGTCCCAGTTCTCGCAGAAGTCGGGGGACTGCTCACGCAGCCGCTTCAGCAGCATCTTCCAGGCGGGTTCCCCGAGGTGCCCGGCCATGGCGACCCGGAAGCGGGCGGCCATCAGACGCTGGGCCTCCTCCAGGTGCACGATCGAGGACCGCCAGTCGTCGTTGGTGTGGGAAAGGATCAGGCAGTTGCGGTCCTCCGGTGCCACCGCGTCCAGGTCGCACAGCAGCAGGCCGTAGGTGCGGTTGTAGGCGAGGATGTCGTACCGGTCGTTCTGGACCGCCGCCGGCAGCGGTTCGAGCTGGTCCAGCAGTGCCCGCACCGCCGGAGTCACCGACGGACAGCTGTGCGCCGGGGTCGGGTCCGCGGCGCCGGCCAGCTGGAAGAGGTGGGCGCGCTCGCCGGCGTCGAGCCGGAGGGCCCGGGCCAGGGAGTCCAGCACCTGGACGGAGACCTGGATGTCACGGGCCTGTTCGAGCCACGTGTACCAGGTGACGCCGACCGCGGAGAGCTGGGCCACCTCCTCACGGCGCAGCCCCGGTGTGCGCCGCCGACGGCCGCGGGGCAGCCCGACCTGCTCCGGGGGGATCCGCTCACGGCGGCTGCGCAGGAAGGCGGCCAGTTCATGGCGGCGGATCTCCGTGCCGCGCGGGGCGGCGGAGGCGGCTTGCGTGTCCTGGGCCGACATCGTCATGGTCCCAGGGTGCCGTCCCGCGCGTACTGTTTCCAGGTGCTGCTTCTACCAGGATAAGGACACTCTGGTACCCCCTTGAGGGGCGGCGCAGGCTCGGTGCCGTGACCGAAACAGCCACTCCACGCCTCGTCCGTTCCCGACCGGAACCGGCCGCGCTCGGCGGCGCCGGCCTCTTCACGGTGCTGCTCGCCGCGGCCCTGCCCCTGGTCGACTTCTTCATCGTCAACGTCGCCCTGCCCACCATCGGCCGCGACCTCGGCGCCGGCGAGTCCCTGCTCGAACTGGTCGTCGCCGGGTACGGCGTCGCCTACGCCGTCCTCCTCGTCCTCGGCGGACGCCTCGGCGACCTGTTCGGGCGCCGCCGGTTCTTCCTCGGCGGCATGGCCGCCTTCGGCGTCACCTCGCTGGCCTGCGGGCTCGCGCCCGACGCGTGGAGCCTGGTGGCGGCCCGCATCGCACAGGGCGCCGCCTCCGCCGCGATGCTGCCGCAGGTCCTCGCCACCATCCAGGCCGCGACATCCGGGCCGCGCCGCGCCAGGGCGATGAGTCTCTACGGGGCGACGGCCGGCCTGTCCATGGTGGCGGGCCAGGTTCTCGGGGGCCTGCTGGTCGCCGCCGACCTGTGGGGAACCGGTTGGCGCCTGGTCTTCCTGGTCAACGTCCCTGTCGTCGTCCTCGGTCTGGCGTTCGCCACGCGCACCGTCCCCGAGACCCGCTCCCGGCGCCCCGAACCCGTCGACGGCCCCGGCACCGTCCTGCTCGCCGTGGCCCTGCTCGCCCTGCTGGTGCCCCTCACCGAGGGCCGTGCCGCGGGCTGGCCGCTGTGGACCTGGCTGTCGCTGGCCGTGTTCCCGGTCGCGACCGGCGCGTTCTTCGCGGTGGAGCGCCGGGCCGACCGCGCCGGACGGACGCCGCTCGTTCCGCCGAGCCTGTTCACGCTGGTGACGCTGCGGCGTGGACTGGTCATGATCCTGCCGTTCTCGATCGGCTTCAGCGGCTTCATGTTCGTCGTGGCGGTCGCCCTCCAGCAGGGCGCGGGCCTCGGCCCGGTGGCCGCGGGGCTCGCCCTGGCCCCCCTGGCGGTGGCGTTCTTCTTCACGTCCCTCGCCGGGCCCCGGCTGGTCGCCCGCCACGGCACCCGCGTGATCACCGCCGGCGCCCTGCTCCAGGGCCTCGGCCTCGCGCTGATCGCGCTGGCCGCGTGGCGGTCCTGGCCGGACCTCGGCGTCCTCGGACTCCTGCCGGGCGGTGCCGTCGCGGGCGCCGGGCAGGCGCTTCAGCTCCCCGTCCTCTACCGGATCGTCCTCTCCGAGGTACCGACCGCCCGGGCCGGGGTCGGCAGCGGCGTGATGACCACCACCCAGCAGGCGTCCCTCGCCCTCGGCGTGGCCACGCTCGGCACCCTCTTCCTGACCCTGACCCCCCACACCGGCATGCGCGACGCGCTGCTGACGACCCTGCTCGTGCAGTTCGCCGGAGTCGTCCTGACGGGGCTGCTCAGCCTGCGACTGCCGCGCACGATCGGCTGACACGGCCCGGGCCGCTTCCACGGGGCACGCCCTGGTCCGGGCTTCTGCGGGCCCCGCGCCCGGCCGGGGCGCCCCTGGAGGCTTCGGCCCGTCGGCGCTGCGGGGTGCGGGGTGCGGGATTGGCTCGTGGTGCGGCCCGGGGTTCGCCGAGGCGAGGGCCTCGGGCGGGGGGCCCGGGGAACTCCCTCCGGGTCCCGCCCGCGGGAGTTCCCCCCGCCCGCGGGGCCACCGCCCGGCGCACCGGCCGGTCCTCCGCCTCCGGACCGACGGCGAGGGAGTCCGCCAGGCCGGTCCCCGGCGGTGCCACGCGTGCTCCGTCCACCGGCGAGCCGGGCAACGGGAGTTCCTCACCTGCCCCCTGGCCCCGGTCCGACGAGACAGCCGGAACAGCACCCGGGAGTGCACGAGGGTGGCAGCCGCGAAAGCGTGCACATGACGGCCAGCGCGGGCCGGCGGCGACCCCGAGCCGGTTGAACAGGCCCACGGGCAAGGCGCGGTGAATAGGGTTCAGACCATGCCTGGACTCCCCTCCTTGCCGTTGCCGGTCGGCTACCGCGGCCGGCCGGCCACCATCGCTGACGCCTGTCCGATCCACCGTCTGATCACCGCCCGCGAAGACGAGTTGTACGGCCGTGCCGAGACCGGCATCGACCGTGTCGCTGCCGATCTCGCCCTCCCGGGGCTGCACCTGGCGTCCGACACCGTGCTCGTTCACGACCGCCCGGGAGAACTGGCCGGCTGGGGGTGGGTGAAGGGACGGCGGGCCACGGTCGACGTGCATCCCCGTCACCGAGAGCGGGGTCTGGGGAGCGCGCTCGTGGCGTGGGCCGAGACGCGGGCCCGGCAGGCGGGAAGCGATCGGCTCGCCCAGTCGGTCCTCGACGGCGATGCGGCCGCCGTCGCGCTCCTGCGCTCCCGTGGCTACGAGCGTCTCGTCACCGAGTGGCTGCTGGAGATCGCGCTGCCCGTGGAGCCGGAGGTGCCGGGGCCGCCGGACCGCATCACCGTCCGGGCGTTCCGGCCCGGCGACGAACGAGCGGCCTACCAGCTCACCGAAGACGCGTTCGACGAATGGCAGCAGCGGCGCAAGTCCTACAGGGAATGGGCCCGGCACACGGTCGGACGGTCGACGTTCGCACCCGGGGCGTCACCCGTCGCGTTCGCCGGCGGCCAGATGGTCGGCGCCGTACTGTCCCTGGACGCCCCCGACAGCGACGAGGGATACGTCGAGCGGGTCGCGGTACGACACGACCACCGCAACCGCGGCATCGCCCGCACGCTGTTGCAGACAGCGTTCCGCGCCTTCCACCACCGAGGGAAGCGGACCTGCACCCTGTGGACGCACTCGGACACCGGCGCGCTGTCGTTGTACGAGCGGATCGGCATGACGGTCCGGCGCAGCGCCACGGTCTACAGCAAACCGCTCACCACCGGACAGCTCGGGCGCAGGGACCCGCCGTAGCCCTCGGACGGTGTACACGCGCTCGGACGCGAGGACGCTCGCCCGGGACGACACGACGCCCTGGCCTCCCGCGCGTCGTCCGTAGGACAGGATGGTCCCATGAGCGTAGTGAAGATCAATGTCCTGACCGTGCCCGCCGAGCAGCGGGAGACCCTCGAGAAGCGGTTCGCCTCGCGGGCGCACACCGTGGAGGGCTCCGACGGCTTCGAGTGGTTCGAACTGCTGCGTCCCGTGGAGGGCACCGACACGTACCTCGTGTACACCCGCTGGCGGGACGAGGAGTCGTTCCAGGCGTGGATGGAGGGCCCGATGAAGGCCGCCCACCAGGGCGGCGGCGAGGGCGCCGAGCGGCCCCGGCCGGCGGCAAGCGACTCCACCCTGTGGTCCTTCGAGGTCGTCCAGCAGGCCGGCCCCAAGGGCGCCTGAGGCGATACCGGCAGGACGTCCGCCGACCGCCCGGCGGGCCCGCGCGAGGCGGACCCGCCGGGAAGACGCCGGTGAGCCCACGGCAAGGGCGGACGAGGTGACGGCGCGCCCGCGCGGCAGCGGCCGGCATCGCACCCGCGGGGCGCCACCCCGATCCGCCCGGCGCCGGCGAACCCTTCGTCCGCTGCGGCGCCGCCGGCCTCCACCACCCGCAGGCGACCGCGCTGCCCTACGGGCTGCTCAGTAGCCGAATACCTGGGTCCACGTCCAGTCGCTCGTGACCACCCCGACCCCGAGGGTCTTGAGCGAGCAGTTGAGTATGTTCGCGCGGTGGCCGGGGGAGTTCATCCAGGCTTGCATCACGCTCGCCGCGGAACTCTGGCCCTGGGCGATGTTCTCGGCCCCCGGACTCGGGTAGCCCTGCGCTTCGGCCCGGTCGACGAACGTGCTGCCGTTGAGCCCGGTGTGGGAGAAGTAGTCGTTGGCGGACATGTCCTCGCTGTGCAACTGGGCCGCCCTGGCCAGACGGTCGTCGAGTGTCACGGGGGCGCATCCCGCTTTCGACCGCTCGGTGTTGGTGACGGCGAGGACCTGGGCGGCGGGTCCCCCGGCGGAAGGGGCGGCGAGCGCGGACGCCTGAGGCGCCTTCTGCCGCGCCGGTGCCTTCTGCGGCGTCGAGGCCGTCGCGGGAGAGGGGCGCGCCGAGGACTTGTCGGGACGCGGTGTGGCCGAGGGCTTCGGCGTGCGGGACGCACCGGCCGACGCGTCTGCCGACGGCGACGACGAGGGGGACGAGGCGGACGGGCTCGGCGCGGTGGGCGTGGGCACGGCGGACGCCGCACCACCCGATGACGCAGACTGCACCGTGTCCCCCTCGCCGTCCGGCGTCAGCAGGACTGCCCCGGTTATGGTGCCGCCGGTGATCAGCAGTGCCACGGCCACGGCCGCCACGGTCCTGCCCCGCCGCTTGCGCTCCCGGTCCTGCGCGCGGCGGCTGGTGCGGGCGCCGACGACCGCCACCGGCGCGGACGACGCGGTGGGGACACCGGCGGATGTGGTTCCCGCGTCCGCGAATGCGGCGCCCCCGGGCCCGGTGTCGGCGGCCCCGTTCCCCGCGTAGGACAACGGCGTCGGGTCGGGCACCTCGTTCCCGGCGGGGGAGAACGGTGTCGTGCCGGATGCCACGTCCCCGCCGTAGGACAGCGGTGTCGCGTCCGCCGACCAGGAGCCGAGGCCGCCGAGCAGGCCTGCGGCCACCGGAACCAGTCCCAGCCCGACCAGCAGGCCCTCCGCCGGGACCAACCCCGCCTGGAAGCCCGCGCAGACCGTGCAGTCGCGGGCGTGACGGGCGATGCGCTTGCGCCACAGTGCCGAGGGGGTGCCGTCCCAGGCGGCGACCACGTCGTCGAGCAGCACACAGCGCGGCTGCGCGGCCAGTGCCCGCACCACCAGCCGGGCCGTCTCCAACTGTGCCTTCATCCGCTGGACGCGCACCGCCGTGTGCTGCGGTGACAACTCCAGCGCGGCCGCGACCTCCGCCCGCGTCAGCTCGCCCGTCGCCTCCAGCCACCACAGCGACAGCAGCGCCTGGTCGTCGGTGTCCAGCCAGCGGGTGGCCTCGGCGACCTCACGCCGCTGGCTCTCCAGCCCGAGCCGCACGATCGTGAGGTCCACGAAGTCGGCCCCGGGATCGGCGACGTCGTACGCGTCGTGCAGCGCGGAACTGGTCCGATCCGGACGGTGGTCACGCCAGTAGTGCCGGATCTGGTTCATGGTGACGGCAACCAGCCATGACCGGAAGGCGGCGGGGTCGATCAGCGAGCCGAGAGATCCGAGGACGCGGAGCATGGTCTCCTGCACCACGTCGTCGACGTCGGGGCGCCCGTTCAGGGCCCGGCCCACGATGTTGTACACCAGCGGGAGGCAGTCGGCGACGAGTTCGTCCTGGGCGCGCATGTCGCCACGCCGCGCCGCCTCGACCGTCTCCCTGCCGGGTCCGCTGCTCGCTTCCACGCTCGTCCACGCTCCTTCTGGTCCCTGGGCCGTTCTGCCCTGTCACAAGAGGAGAGCCGCCGCACCGAGCCGGATAACGGAAAAGGCCCTCGCCGATGTGTCCGCGCCGGGCAGCGCGGTGAACCGCGGTCCGTCCCGCGGCGGTCCACGGTCCTGAAAGCCGGCCCGGGCCTTTCCTCGCCGTGCGGCCCGCCACGCGTACGTACGCGCGTTCGACCGACATGAGGTGAGTCTCGCACAGGGTCGGGCGCGGGGCGGCCGGGCGGCGTACCGCCCCGTCCGCCCGGGTCCCCCAGCCGCCCGGGTTCCCCATCCGCCCGGTTCCCCGGTCGGCGGCGTCTTCGGCGTCGGCGATGTGCTGCTCAGTCGCGTATGCGGTCGAGCGTTTCGATGATGGCCGGTGCTCCGGCCCCACCGGTTGACTGGCGGCACACCACCAGAGAACGGGGGATCCTGGAATGCCGGCTCTTCGTACGGTCGTCCTGTTCGGGGCGACACTCAGCACCGGACTCGGCGCCGGACTGTTCTACTCGTATGCCTGTTCGGTCATGCCGGGACTCGCCCGCGCCGACGACCGGAGTTTCATCGAGGTCATGCAGCGGATCAACGTGGCCATCCTCAACGGATGGTTCATGGCGTCCTTCCTGGGCGCCCTGGGGCTGATCGGCGTGGCAGGCCTGCTGGAACTGAGGGGCGGCAGCCGGACGGTGCTGCTGTGGATCGGCGCGGCGGCCGTGTTCCAGTTGGCGGTGCTGGTCATCACCGGAGTGGTCAACGTCCCGCTCAACGACCGCCTGGCGGCCGCCGGGGCACCCCACCACATCGCCGACCCCGCCGCCGTCCGGGCGGCCTTCGAGGCCACCTGGGTCCGCTGGAACGTGGTCCGGGCGCTTTCCGGAACGGCCGCTTTCGCGTGTGTCTCCTGGGCCCTGCGCCTGTCCGCCCGGATACCCGAAGGCGGCTGAGTGCCTGTCGGCCCTGCCGGTGACCGGGCGCCGGGCTGCCATGAGGCAGGGTCTCTCCGGCGCCATGGCCGACGAGGTCTCCATCCCGCTCAGGCCTCCCGGCCGTCCCGGTACACCCGGGTGACCGGCCCCCGCTGCCGGGACCTGGCCCGATCCGCTCTGCCGGCTCGTCGATACAGTGCAGTTCATGTCGAACGCGTATCCGACCGAGCCCGGCGCCCAAGGCCCCTACGGGGCGCCCCAGCACCAGGCGTCGCAGACTCCGGACACCCCCTTCAGCCCGTCACAGCCCCAGGCCGCGCAGGGCCCAGGCCCCTACGGTGGTACCCCCGGCCCTCATGGCGCCCCGCACGCTCACGGCGCTCCCGGCCCGTACGGCGCTCCCGGCCCGTACGGCGCTCCCGGCCCTTATGCGCCGGGAACCGCGGGTTCGTACCCGCACCCGTTCGCACCGCCCCTCCCGCTCACCATGCCCGCCTCCGTGCGGGGCGCGCAGGTGGTGAACTTCTCCGTCGCGGGACTCGGACTGCTGCTCTCCGGCGTCGTGGGCGCCACCTCCGGCGCAGAGGCCGCAGGTCGGTCCACGGCGCAGTATCTGACGGCGCTCGTGCTCTTCGTCCTGGCCTTCCTGTACGCGAAGGCGGGCAACGGCGTCCGGATCACCTCTCTGGTGCTGGCCGGCCTGCAGGTCATCGCCGGCCTGGGCGCCACGGCGAACCGCGCCCCCCTCACCATCATTCCGCTCGGCGGTGCCATCGCGGTGATCGTGCTGCTCACCCAGCGCTCGGCGAAGCAGTGGTTCGGGCGACCCCGTACGCCCGGCGTACCGCCTCCCCCGCCGTACGTCTGACAGTTGCCGGCACCGCACCGCCTTCCCCAACCCCCGCTCCCGCCAAGGCTCTCGACGGCGAACCCGGGCCCTCCGGGCTTCCGGTCACCGAACCTCGCTCGTCCTTCCGGCGCCATCGAGCCCGGTCGGTGTCCCGCCCGGTGCGAACGAGGAGCGGAAGGTGAAGGCGTACGGCGCGGAGCCGTATGCGTGGAGATGCTCCAGCCTTGAGACCCCCTCCTGCCATGTGGGTAGCACACCGTCGGCGACCCACCAGAGCACGTAACCCGGCTGCGCCGTCCGCTCGAACCAGTCGTAACGCCTGTTGAGCGCCGTGCGGTGCAGACCGGTGTAGACGGCGTCGAAGGCGGATCGCAGGTCGCTCCAGAGCGAGAGGGTCGTGGCGAGGGCGGTGGTTTCCGTGCTGCGGCCCTTGCTGTACCAGGCCGGAACGACGAACTCTCCCCACTCACCCCAGTCCGCGTCGAAGAGCGCGCCCTGGATGTGGTGTGCCGGTTCGGCACGAGCGATATGTCCGGGGTGTCGGCCGATCTCCCGGTAGACGGCCTCACCGCTCTCGTAGAACTCCCGCATGCTGGGCGTGGGATCGGTGAGGGGCGACTGCAGAACGCCGAACGTGTACAGAGCAAGCTGGGGCATGCGTATCTCCCTGGCCGAGTGGGCCTGGTGGGGAAGTTCCTGACGGTCTCGCCGTCCGGGCGCGGGATCGGTTCGACGGCCCGCCCGTCGGGTGGGGAGTTTCGGGCGTGGTCGACTCGGCCTGACGGGACTTCTGCGCGGCTGCGGGTGCCGCCGAACGACAGGGACGATAGCCATCTCGACCGACTCTGTCGAAGTTGCGTTTTTCCTCTTCAAGTGGCCTCTTGCCGAGGCTCTCCCGGACATTCGGCAGGGCTGCGTCGGATCACCCTGACGCACGACTTCGCCGCACCGGGGCACAGCGGCAGGGGAGTCCGACGCGCGTGTCGTGCGGGTTCATGCCGTCGTGCTGAGGCGCGTGCGCAGGTTGTGGAACTGGCGGGTCTGCATGATCAGGTGGGCGGGTTCCCAGAACAGGATGTCCATGGGCCGGGTCAGGGGCCGCGGGCGGCTGCGGCCGCGCGTGCGGACGACGAGCCGGGTCCTGCCCCCGGGCTCCGGCCGGAGATGGAAGCCCCAGATCGCGTCGGTGTACGCCCGCGGTGGCGCGTCGAACCGGTCGTAGGGGCGTCCGGACGGGAGCGTGGTCAGCGAGCGCAGCACCAGGGTCCTCTCCGGTTCCAGGACAGCGACGACGAACCAGGCGTCGCCGCTCGGCAGGGAGTCCAGGTGCCGGCCCGTGTGCAGGTCCTGCCATTGCTCGACGATGCGTTCCGCGCTCGGGTGTCCGCCGTTGTCCAGGCGGTCCCAGCTGTACCAGCCACCGCGGTTGCAGCCCATCTGCACAAGCCAGCCCCAGACCGCCGGGGGCGGCGCCGGCAGGGTCGTGGCCATGGTCGACGACGCGTCGGCGTCGGGGACGAGGTCGTCACCCGGGTAGCCGCGGCCGGCTTCCTCGCCGGTCGCGCCCCAGGTCAGCACCCGCGGTCTCAGGAAGACGCCGTACAGGGCGAGGGCGGCGGTCGCCACGCCCAAGGAACGTCGCCCAGCCCGGGGCCGGTGCTTGCTCATGGTTCCAGCGTCTCAGCTCCGTCCCGGTCGCACCACAGGACACGGGAGCGTCACGCAACCGGGACCACTCATCCGAACAGCCCCTCGCGCCAACCCCCGGCAGATCTGCGGGACTTGAAGTGCGCGAGAGGTATTGACGCCGCCCACCTGAACCTCAATCATCCAGTTGCTCGGTACCTCGACCTTCGTTCGATATCACGAACATCTGGATCGTTCCCACCGGCATCCGGACAGCCTCTGCCGCGGCGAGCCGGAGCCGCTTGCCCAAGGATGACGAGGTCCCCATGCGCAGAGGTAGTTCCAGCCGCCGGCATCCGGCCGTGGCGCTCGCCGCAACGGAGGCGGCCATGGCCGCGCCGGGGGCGATGCTCGCCGGCGGTCCGCTTCAGGCGGCCACCACGGCCGGCACCGGAGCGCAGATCCACACCTGTGACGGCGGTGCGAACCGGCAGGCGCGGGCGAACGCCGACGACACGCTCGTCGGGGTGCTGTTCGGGCCGTGCCTGGACGTCGGCGGCGGCGGTACGGCCCACGGCACGTGATGTCCCCTGCCGCACTTGGGGCCCGTGGCCCTCCCTCGGTCGCGGGCGGCAAGTACGGGTGTGGTCGTGCCGACCGGACGTCCAGCTCCGCAGCGCCACCCGCGCGCACTTGATCACGGGCGCGTCACCGTGCCCTGCAGACCCGCCAACGAGTGGCTTCCGCTCCGCCTACCCGGAAGGAATTCCCATGGTTCCCCCACGCAGTCGACTGCTGCGCCTCCTCGCGGCCACCGCACTGACCGTCACCGCCTGTGTCACCGCCTCCGTCGGCACGACCGCCGAGGCCGCGCCGGGCAGCCCGGCGCTCACGCCGCCGCTGGGCTGGAACAGCTGGAACAGCTTCGGATGCGGGATCACCGAGGCACAGGTCCGCGAGGCCGCCGACGCGATGGTCTCCTCGGGCATGCGCGACGCCGGCTACGAGTACGTGGTGGTCGACGACTGCTGGTTCGACCCGCAGCGTGACACGGCAGGCAACCTGCGGGCCAACCCGACCAAGTTCCCCAGCGGGATGAGAGCGCTCGGCGACTACATCCACGGCAAGGGCCTGAAGTTCGGCATCTACCAGGCTCCCAACGAGAAAACGTGCGCGCAGGGCGTGGGCACCTACCCCGGCGCCACGGGCAGCAAGGGCCACGAGACCCAGGACGCCGCCACGTTCGCCTCCTGGGGTGTGGACTACCTCAAGTACGACTGGTGCTCCGGCAGCGGCACCCTCAGCGAGCAGGTCGCACGGTTCTCCCTCATGCGTGACGCCCTGCGCGCCACCGGCCGTCCGATCGTCTACAGCATCAACCCCAACAGCTTCCACGCCCCCGCCGGCGACAGGTACGACTGGGGCGGCGTCGCCGACCTGTGGCGGACGACCGAGGACCTGCTCGACATCTGGCAGAACAACAACACCAACAGCTATCCGATGGGCGTCGGCAACGTCCTGGACGTCACCGCGCCGCTGGCGGCGCAGTCGGGTCCGGGGCACTGGAACGACCCGGACATGCTGGTCGTCGGCCGCCCCGGCCTGTCGCTGACCGAGTCCCGCTCCCACTTCGCCCTGTGGGCGCTGATGGCGGCCCCGCTCATGGCCGGCAACGACATCCGCACCATGTCCGCGGATGTCAGCGCGATCCTGCGCAATCCGCGTCTGCTGGCCGTGAACCAGGATCCGCTGGGAGCGGGCGGGCGCAGGGTGCGCGACGACGGCGCCACCGAGGTGTTCGCCAAGCCGCTCGCGGACGGTTCGGTCGCGGTGGGCCTGCTCAACCGCGGCGGCAGCGCGACGACCATCACCGCCACGGCCGCTCAGGTCGGCCTGTCCGGAGGGTCGTTCACCCTGACCGACCTGTGGACCGGCACCACGTCGAGCACGTCCGGTCAGATCTCGGCGCGCGTCCCCGCGCACGGTGTCGCCGTGTTCAGGATGACCGGCGGCAGCCCTCTCGACGCCACCACCGGCCGCCTGCGCGGTACCGGGTCCGGCCGCTGCCTCGACGTGAAGGGCGCCTCCACCGCGGCCGGGACGGCGACGCTGCTCTGGGACTGCCACACCGCCGCGAACCAGCTGTGGACCACCTGGGCCGGAGGCGAGATCCGCGTCTACGGCGACAAGTGCCTGGACGCCTCCGGCCAGGGCACCGCCAACGGAACGCCGGTCATCATCTGGCCCTGCAACGGCCAGAACAACCAGAAGTGGACCATGCAGGCCGACGGGTCGGTCCGCAACGTCCACGCCGGGCTGTGCCTGGACGCCGACCACGCGGGAACGGCCAACGGGACACCAGCCATCCTGTGGACCTGCAACGGCCAGAACAACCAGAAGTGGACCACGCTTCCGTAACCCGCCACCCCCACCACCCCCGGCAGGGTGCCGTCCGGCGTCACGAGTGCCTCCGTCCTGCCGCGCGGTGCCCGGCCGGACGGGCTCGGAACTCGGCGCGCGCGTTCCTGGCCGTCACGGCCTGTACCGCACGGCGGACCGGCAGCCATCGCGTGATCCCGTGAACGACTCGGCAGGCACGGCGAGTCGCCGGGCGGCGGCCGGGCCGCGCCACCGGAGCCGGGAGACGAACCCAGCGCCCCACCCGGGACACCGCCCCTGAGCCGGTGGCGCCGTTCCGCGATCGATACCACCGCGTTCACGGAACGGCACTCCGGTGCGTTGACAGAACGGCACCGCACTCCCATCATGGGAGCGCTCCCACGCGCGGGTCGGACCGCCGTCCCACCTCGGCCCCACCGCAGTCACAGCGCACCTGCGCAGGCCACCGCGTGTCCAGGCACCACCGCCGTCGCCCCGCATCAACGCACGTACCCGTTGTCCCATGCCACCGGCGCGGAACGTCCTGCCGCGTCGACACCCTGCCTGCGGCACGGCCCGGCAGCCGCCTGCCCCCGCCCGTCCGCCGGACTCCAGGAAGGACCCCATGCCCCCTCTGCTCAGACACCGCCGGCCGGCCGGTGCCGGCCCCCACCTTCTCGCGCGCACCGCGACCGCCCTGGCCGGCGCACTCGCCCTGCTGGCACCGGTGGCCGCCGCGGGCCCCGCGTTCGCCACCGAGCCCCGGACGGCCGCCGTCGCGGACGTCGAGGTAAGGGTCAACACACAGGCGGCCCTGGGCCGGCTGTCCGGCACCGCCCGGGGTGTCAACACCGCCATCTGGGACTCGCACATGAACGATCCCGAGGTCGTCGGCCTGATGAAGGAGGCCGACGTGGGCGCGATGCGCTACCCCGGCGGCTCGTACGCCGACATCTACCACTGGGAGACGCACACGGCGCCCGGCGGATACGTCGCCCCCGGCACCGGCTTCGACGCCTTCATGGGCACCGTCCGCGCCACCGGCGCCCAGCCGATCCTGATCGCCAACTACGGCTCCGGCACACCCGAGGAGGCGGCCGGCTGGGTCCGCTACGCGAACGTCACCAAGGACTACCACGCGAAGTACTGGGAGATAGGCAACGAGATCTACGGCAACGGCCACTACGGCAGCGGCTGGGAACACGACGACCACGAGGACAAGAGCCCCCAGGAGTACGCTCGCGAGGTCCGCGCGTACGCCACGGCCATGAAGGCCGTCGACCCGACCATCAAGATCGGTGCGGTCCTCACCATGCCGGGCAACTGGCCGGACGGAGTGGTCGGTCAAGGCGACTCCGGCGACTGGAACAACACCGTGCTCCCGGAAGTGACCGATGTCATCGACTTCGTGAGCGTCCACTGGTACGCGGGCGGGGCCGACACCACCGCCCAGGACGCCACGGCCAGACTGGCGGGACTTCCCGGCGAGCTGCGCGAGGTGCGCAACCAGCTCGACAGGTACGCGGGCGCCGACTCACCGCGCATCGGCATCGCCCTCACCGAGATCAACACCAACACCGGCGGCGCCCGGCTCACGGCCCGCCCCAACGGCCTGTTCGCCGCCGACGCTTTCATGACGGCCCTGGAGAACGGCGTGTTCACCGTCGACTGGTGGAACACCCACAACGGCGTGGACCGCATTACCACGGTCGACGGGGAGACCGACTACGGCGACATGGGGATGCTCTCCAGCGGCGGCTGCTCCGGTGACGTCTGCGAACCGGCACCGAACACGCCGTTCCACCCCTACTACGGCATGAAGATGACCGGCGAACTGGGCACCGCGGGCGACACCATGGTCGCCGCCGCGTCCTCCGGGCAGGACCTCTCCGCCCACGCGGTGCAGCGCCGCGACGGGCGTCTGAGCCTCCTGCTCATCAACAAGAACCCCGAGACCGCACATACGGTGGACCTCGCGTACGCGGGCTTCACCCCGTCCGCCGACGCACCCCGCGTCAGCCGCTACGCTCGCGGCGACAGCGACATCACCCAGGTCGCCGACGGCGAGGCATCCGCCGCACAGGTCACCGTGCCGCCGTACGGGATGCTCACCCTCACCCTCACCCCGCGAGCCGGCACCGGACCCGGCGCATCGGCCGCCGGCGCCCCCGGCACGCCGAGGCTGGAGGCGGTGGCCGACACCACCGCCCGACTGACCTGGCAGGGTGCCACGGGGGCCGCCCGTTACCTCGTCCAGGAGCGCGACGGCGCGCACACCCATCTGGTCGGCGAGACCAGCGGCACGTCCGTGACCCTGCGGAACCTGCCCCCGGGCAGCACCCACACGGTCAACGTCCTGGCCGCCGACGCCTCCGGACGTCTGTCCGCCCCGTCCGATCCGCTGACCTTCACCACCGGCACACCGTCGGACGCCCCTTGCGCGGTGACGTACCACCGCGACACCGGCTGGGGTGACGGCTTCGTCGCCACAGTCACCGTCCGTAACCTCTCCGACACCCCCATCACCGGCTGGACCATGGACTGGGACTGGCCGACGGAGGGGCAGTCCGTCTCCTCCGGCTGGAACGCCACCTTCCACCAGACCGGACGGCATGTACGGGTGACCGCACCCGAGGGCGCGGGCCCGCTCGCTCCGGCCGGCGGATCGACGGCCGCGTTCGGATTCGTCGGCGCCAACGACGGGCCTACCACCGATCCGACGGTCTTCCGTCTCAACGGCGCTGTGTGTTCCAGCGGTTGAGACCTGCGGAATCAGCCGACCGCACGTTCCGCCGCCGGTCCCTGTCGGCGGAACGTGCGGCGCCGCTGCTCCCTTCGGGCATCCCTGCCCGAGCCGGTTCCGCCTCCCACGGGACTGAGTGTGACGACGAGCCGGCGGAGGGGACCCGTGCCCGCGTCCGGGCCGGGTGGACACCGGCGATGCGCCCGGGTCGCGCACCCGGCAGGTCGTGGCCACCGGCAGCGGAGCACCATGGCGGCCGACGCACGGGTGCCGGCCCTACCGAGCAGCACGACGTGCGTGCGCTCGGCCAGGCGGCTGTACACGCTCGCGCTACGATCTCCCCGTGAACACCTACTGGCACGTCGTCCTGCCGCCGCTCCCCGCCTGACGGGCGCGGACAGCGACGGTCACTCACCCCGACCCCGGCCGACCCCCGCGGTGAGGCCGGGGACCGTTGTCGTGCGCCCGTCCCGGACCACCTCCCTGACGGACCCGACGACGGAAGACCACGACCGTGCCGCACCGCACAACCCGCCCGGCCCCCGCACGCCCGGCCACCACCGCCCGGCGCCCCGCACGCACCCGCCCCCTCGGCGGCCCCGCGCCGATCCTCGCCTCGGCCGTGCTCTGGGGCACCACCGGAACCGCCGCCACCCTCGCCCCGCCGTCCGCGCCCGCCGCCGCGGTCGGCTGCGCCGGACTCACCGTCGGTGGCCTCCTGCTGTTCCTCACCTCCCGCCGGGTCGGCTCGCGGCTCGCCGCCGGCACCGCTCACGAACGCCGCCTGCTCGCCCTGGGCGCGTTGGCGGTGGCCGCGTACCCCGTCACCTTCTACCCGGCCGTGGCCGCCACCGGAGTGGCCGTCGCCACCGTCATCGCGCTGGGCAGCGCACCCGTTCTCGCCGGACTGCTGGCCTGGCTCACCGGGCAGACCCGGCCCACGGCCCGTTGGGCGGGCGCCACCGCCGCCGCCGTGCTCGGCTGCGCCCTGCTGGTGCTGGGCCCCGCGCTCACCGGCGGCGCCACCCCGATCGACCCGACGGGCGTCGCACTCGCCGCCTGCGCCGGTCTGTCGTACGCCGTCTACTCGCTGATCGGGGGCCGGCTCATCGGCCACGGGCACCCCTCCGACGCCGTGATGGGCGTGCTGTTCGGTGGCGCGGCACTGCTGGTGCTCCCCGTCGTGCCGCTGACCGGCGCGGGCTGGCTCGGGGAGCCCCGGGGCGCGGCCGTGGCCCTCTACCTCGCCGTGTTCACCGTCCACCTGGCCTACCGGCTCTTCGGCCACGGTCTGCGCCGCACCCCGGCGTCGGTGGCCACCACCCTGACGCTCGCCGAGCCCGCCGTGGCGGCGGTCCTGGGCGTCACCGTCCTCGGCGAACGCCTTCCCCCCGCCTCCTGGTGCGGCCTGGCCGTCCTGGCCGCCGGCCTGATCCTGCTGACGCTGCCGGCCGGCACGACCGCCCGACGCCGGCGGTAGCCGCCTCCGCCCCGCGGCCCGAGGCTGTTACGGTCCGGGCCATGACCGACAGCGTGTACGTGGGCAACGCCGGCACGGACGCCGCCCTGGACCGGGGCTGGCTGCTGGGGCATTTCAAGGACGCCTCCGACCCCCGCCACAGCGAGGCCGTGGAGATCAAGTGGGGCGTCCACCCGAAGGGCGACACACGGCAGCGGTGGGTCACCGGCGAGGAGCGCACCGCCCTCCTCGTCCTCGTCAGCGGCCGCTTCCGGGTCGAACTGCCCGGACGCAGCGTGCTCCTCGCCGAGCAGGGGGACTACGTCGTCTGGGGCCGGGGCGTCGACCACTCCTGGCGGGCGGAGGAGGAGTCCGTCGTGCTGACCGTCCGCTGGCCCTCGGTCCCCGGCTACGTCAGCGCAGGACCAGCGGACCGTCCGCCGCGCTGAGGAGGGCTCCGCCCGCCACGCCCAGCAGAAGGGACAGCCCGGCCGCGGTGTAGGCGGTCGCGGCGCACCAACTGCCCGTCGACGCCCGGGCGGCCGGGGCCGGGGCGGGCGAGGCGGGCAGGAACACGGGGGTCAGCCACCGCAGGTAGTAGAAGAGGGAGGCGACGGTGTTCGCCACCGCGAGCACGGCCAGCCACGTGTAGCCGCCGTCGACCGCCGCGCCGAACACCTCCAGCTTCCCGAGGAAGACCCCGGTGGGCGGGGTACCGACCAGGCCGAGCAGACACACCACCAGCACCGCCGCCAGCCCGGGGCGGTCCCGGGCCAGCCCCCGGTAGTCCTCCAGCGTACGGGCGTGCGGCAGCTCGGCGACCACGGCGAACGCGCCGAGCTGGGTGGCCGCGTAGGCGGCGAGGTACAGCAACAGCCCCTGCTGGGCCAGGTCGGAGCGGGTGGCGACGGCCAGCGGCATCAGCAGATAGCCCACCTGACCTACCGTTGAGTACGCCAGCAGCCGCCGCACGGAGGTCTGGAAGAAGGCGGCGAGGTTGCCCAGCGTCATCGACGCCGCGGCGAGCACGGCCAGCAGCAGCGGCCAGTTCACCCCGGAGGCCGGCAGCGCCTGGTGGACCAGCCGGTACCCGGCGAGCAGACCGCCCACCTTGGGCAGCGTGGTCACGTACGCGGCGACCGGGGCGGTGGCGCCCTCGGTGACGTCCGGCACCCAGTAGTGGGCCGGCACCCCGCCGATCTTGAACAGCAGCCCGGCCAGCACCCCGACCAGTCCCACGGCGACCAGTCCGTACCCGGCCTGCGGCAGCGCCGTCTGCAACCGCCAGTACCCGGTGGCCCGCCCCGCCCCGTACAGCAGGGCGGCCCCGGCGAGCATGGTCACCCCGAGCAGCGCCCCCATCAGGTAGTACTTCAGCGCCGCCTCGGTGCCCGGGGCGTCCTTGGCGTACCCGGCCAGGGTGTAGGCGGGAACGCTCGCCAGCAGGTATCCCGCGAACAGCATCAGCAGATCGTTGGCGCCGATCATGGCGAGTGTCCCGGCCCCGGTCAGCAGTACCAGGACGTAGTACTCGCTCTCCCTCCGGTGCCCCCGGAAGGGCTCCACCGACAGGGCGATCACCAGCAGCAGCGCGCCCAGCACGATCAGCCGCCCCACCCCGGTGACGGTGTCGACGGCGAAGGTACCGGAGAAGACCGTGCGGTCGCCTTCGCCGGCCAGGCCGACACCGGTCGCCACCACGCCGAAGCCGCAGGCCACCGCGGCCAGCGCGGCGACGGCCCACTGGCGGCGGCGCGGCAGCCACGACCCGGCGAGCAGCCCCACCACGGCAGCCACCGCGAGCGCGATCTCGGGCACCAGCGCCCTCAGCTCACCGCTCACCGCGCCACCAGCCCCACCAGGGCCCGGCCGGCCGGTTCGACGACGTCCAGCAGCGGACGCGGTACGACACCGATGAGCAGGGCGATCACCAGCAGCGCGGCGACCGGCACGGCCTCCCGGGCGACCAGGTCGGAGAAGCCGCCGAGCCGCACCTCGCCCGGCAGCCGGGCCGGCCCCAGGAACATCTGCCGCAGCGCCCGCAGAAAGAGCGCCGCCGTGATGAGGATGCCGGTCAGGGCGATCGCGGTGGCCACCGCCTGTGAGCCCAGCGAACCGGTGAAGATCTGGAACTCCGCGATGAACCCCGAGAACCCGGGGATGCCCAGACTGGCGAACGCCGCCACCCCGGTCGCCGCGGCGAACCGCGGACTGGGCCCGGCCAGACCCGAGTACGCGTCGATGCGATAGGTCCCCGCCCGGTCGTACAGCACGCCGGACAGCAGGAACAGCGCACCGGTGAGCAGCCCGTGACTGACCATCTGGACCACCGCGCCGGTCACCGCCAGCGACCGTGCCTGGGCGTCCGTGCCGGCGAGCATCCCGGCCGCGCCGACCGCGAGCACCACGTATCCCATGTGGTTCACGGAGGTGTAGGCGACCATCCGCTTGAAGTCCGTCTGCGCCAGCGCGACCAGAGCGCCGTACACCACGGACACCACCCCCACGATCACGAACACCAGCGCGTAGCGGCGCCAGGCGTCGGGCAGCAGCGGCATCGCGATGCGCACGAACCCGTAGGTGCCCATCTTCAGCAGGACCCCCGCCAGGATCGCCGACCCGGCCGCCGGGGCGTCGGTGTGGGCCGGCGGCAGCCACGTGTGGAAGGGCACCGTCGGCGTCTTGACGGCCAGCCCCGCGCCCAGGGCCAGCAGCACCAGCGCGGCGTAGCCGCCCCGGCCGGACAGCGGGTCGGCGCGGGACAGCTCCACCATGTCGAAGGTGTGCGGGTCGGCGGCCAGGTACAGGCCGATGAAGCCCAGCAGCAGGGCGAGCGAGCCGACGAACGTGTACAGGAAGAACTTCAGCGCCGCCGCCCGTGCCCGCTCGCCGTGGCCCCAGCCGGCGATCACGAAGAACATCCCGACGATCGACAGGTCGAAGTAGACGAAGAACAGGATCAGGTCCAGGGCCACGAAGAGCCCCGTGCAGACGGTCTGCAGGAACAGGAACAGACAGACGTAGGCCCGCACCCGGCGGGTCTCGCGCAGCGAGTACACGGCCACGGCGAGGAACAGCACCGAGGTCAGCGCGACCAGCGGCAGCGACAGGCCGTCCACGCCGACGTGGTAGCCGACCCCGGCGCCGGGGATCCAGCGCACCCGCTCCTCGTAGCGCGGGCCGCCGCCCGGCTCGAATCCGGCCCATACCGCGCCCACCAGCGCGAGTTCGACGCCGGCCGCGGCGACCCACGTCCACAGGAAGAGCCGGGCGGGCCGGCCCGCGGGCACCAGCAGCAGCGCGGCGCACACCAGCAGCGGCCAGAACGTGACGACGGTCAGCATCAACGGTTCACCTCACCAGGAGCACGATCAGGGTCAGTACCGCGAAGCCGACCGCGGCCTGGGCGTAGTACTGGTGCAACAGTCCGGTCTGCGGGCGGCGCGCCCATCCGCCCAGCCGCCGGGCCCCGCGCCCGACCGCCCGTACGCCCGCGTCGACACCTCCGTCGTCCACCCGGCGCGCGGCCCGCGCGAGGGTCAGGCCGCCGCGGCCCACGGCACGCACCGCGCCGTCCACCACCCGGTCGTCGAAGGACGCCAGAGCCCGCGCCAGCGTCGTCACGGGCCGCACCACCAGCCGCCGGGCCACCGCCTCCAGCCCCAGCCAGTCACCCGCCCAGGCCCGCACCCGGGACGGCACCGGCGCAGGGCGCTCGCGCGCCGACCACCACCACCCCAGTGCGAACGCGGCGACCACGACGACGGCGGAGAGCACCAACTCCCAGGCGTGCGGCGTCGGTTCCCCCGGCGCTCCGACCAACTCGCGCAGCCATGCGGCGGGCCCCGACAGCGCGAGCACCCCCAGCGTCGCGGCGGCACTCGCCAGCACCACCACCGGCGCCACCATGAGGACGGGAACCCGTGGACGGACCTGTGCGGCGGCCCCGGTTCCGGACCGCCGGACATCCATCGGAGCCAGCACCTGGTGGACGGCGCGCACACTGTAGACGGCCGCCACCGCCGCCGCGGCCAGCCCCACCGCGTACAGGGCCGGATCCCGCTCGTAGGCGGCCGCGAGCACCTCGTCCTTCGTCGCCCACAGCGACAACGGCGGCAGTCCCGCCAGCGTCAGCCCCGCGACCGTGAAGGCGGCCCCGACCGTCGGACGGGTCCGCGCGGCGCCCCGCAGCTCCGACAGCCGCCGGGTGCCCAGCGTGGTCAGCCACACCCCGGTCACCAGGAACAGACCCGACTTCACGGCGGCGTGCGCGACGAGCTGCGCCGTCCCTCCGGCCACCCCTCCCGCCCCTGCCGCGAGCACCATGAAGCCGATCTGCGCGGCGGTGGACGCGGCCAGCAGCTGCTTCAGGTCCGCCTGGAACACCGCGACCGCCCCCAGCACCAGCGCGGTCGCGGCCCCCGCCCAGGCGACCAGCGGCCCGGCCCAGTCCGTCACCGTCAGCAGCGGTTCGAGCCGCAGCAGCAGGTAGGCGCCGGCCGCGACCATCGCCGCCGAGTGCAGCAGCGCCGAGACCGGGCTGGGGCCCTCCATGGCCCGCGACAGCCAGAAGGAGAAGGGCAGTTGCGCCGACTTGCCCAGTGCGGACGCGACCACGCCGCCGGTGATCACGTGCAGCCACGGCGACGACGCCGAGTCCAGTGCGTCAAGGCGCAGCCCGCCGACCCCGCCGGCGACCGCGGCGCCCGCCGCCAGATACAGGCCCAGGTCGGCGGTCCGCGTGGTCAGGAAGGCCACGTCCGCCGCCGCCACCCGCTCCCGCTCGTGCCACTGGAAACCGATCAGCGCCCAGCTGGTGGCCCCCATCACCTCCCAGGCCATCAGCAGCGGCGGCAGCGTCGTCGCGGTGACCGTGACCAGCATGGCCCCGGCGAACAACAGCATCAGCCCGAAGAACCGGCCCCGGTTGTCCCGGGCCCCGAACTCCCCTGCGGAGAAGACCAGCACCGCACAGGTCACCGCCGCGACGGTCACCACCATGACGGCCGACAGCCCGTCCACCCGCGCCCCCGCGTCGATGCCGGTGAACAGCGGCACGCTCAGGGCCGGGCGGCCGAGCGCCGCGGTGACCGCCAGGCCCAGCGTCGCGACGGCCGCCGCGACGCCCGCAGGTGCCGCCCAGCGGCCGGCGGTGCGGCCCGCCAGGGCGAGCGTCGCGCCACAGGCCAGGGGCAGGGCGAGCAGCGCCCACAGGACCGCGCTCATCCCTTGAGCTCCTCGGCCATGTCGGTCATGTCCACCTGCCGGGCCCGGTAGATCGCCGTGGTCACGGCGAAACCCATCGCCATCTCCACCGCCATCGCCACCACCGCGGCCACGACCACCACCTGTCCGCTCGCGGCGGCCGGGGCCACGAAGTGCCAGAGCGCGGCACCGGCGACGATCACCCCGCCGATCATCAGCTCGATCCCCATCATGATCATCACGATCGACTGCTGGGACAGCGCTCCGTACAGCCCCACGCAGAACAACGCGGCGGCCAGGAGAAGGAACAGCTCCAGCGTCATCGGCCCACCCCTCCGCGGACCGGGTCGTCGGGCGGCCGCCGGTCGAGGCCGTCGCCGAACCGGTCGTAGCGGCCCCGCTGGGTGGCCAGGACGACCGTCCCCACCATGGTCGCGAGCAGCACCAGCCCCAACGTCACCATCGTCAGCATCTGTCCGCCCATCAGCGCCTGCCCCACCTGGAACGTGGTGTCGCTCGGGGGCCGGCCGGCCCGGTCGGGCCACGGCGCCAGGAACACCCCGACGGCCAGCGCCGCGAACAGCGCCCCGCTGATGCCCAGCGCGCCCCGCCGGTTGTGGACCATCGACATGGGCATCAGCCCGGCCGGATTCATCATGTAGGCGACCATGAAGACGGCCATGACGACCATCTCCATCACCATCATCAGCACGATCACCACACCCAGATAGGGCAGCCCCAGCACCACCGCCTCGCCGCCCACGCACACCAGCGACGCCAGCAGCGCGAAGGTCGCCCGGGCCATCGAGTCGAACCGGAACACCAGGGCCCCCGCCACCAGGGCGATCACCCCCAGGGCCACCGACAGCACCGTCTCCATGCCCGTACCTCCCATCCCTTTCACCGGTTCAGGACGACCAGGGCCGCCACCAGGGCCTGAGCGATCGTCACCGGGACGAGCACCACCCAGGCCACCTCCATGAAGCGGTCCGCGCGCACCATCGGCACCCGCCGCCGTAGGACCACCAGCAGCGCCAGCACCGCCGCCGTCTTCACGGCCGACCAAGCCCAGTCGGGCAGCAGCGGGCCGCTCCCGCCGCCCAGGAACAGCGGCACCGCCATCGCCGCGCCCGCCGCCAGCCACAGCCAGCGCCCCGCCACCAGCAGCAGCCGGTCCGGCCCCACCGCCTCCCCGAGCACGCCGCCCGCGATGTCCGGCCCGGCCGGGTAGGCGAACGGACCGAGGAAGGAGAACGCCAGGACGGCGCCGAGGAACACCACGAACGCCACCGGCATCCATACGGCGAACCACAGCCCGTCCTGCGCGGCCGCGACCTCCCCGACCCGCAGGGACTCGGCCCCCGTGGCGGCCGAGATCAGCGCGAACATCAGCGGCAGTTCGTACGCCAGCCCCTGTGCCAGGAACCGGTAGCCGCCGATCAGCGAGAAGGCCGCGTTCGGCCCCCAGCCGGCCAGCCACAGCCCCGCCCAGGTGGCGACCTCCATCGCGTTGAACCACACGACCCCCACCGACAGGTCGGCCACCGCGTACCCGCCGAACGGCACGACCAGCACCGCCAGCACGGCCGACACCGGCACCGTCACCACGCCCAGCCGCCACAGCGGCACGTCCGCGCCCGCGCGCCGCCGCGGCTGGACCGCGAGCAGCCACACCGCGTCCCGCACCGGACGCACCGCCGCCGCGGCGCCCGGCCGCCCGGCCTCGGCGGCGGCCAGCAGGGCGTCGCCGCCGGCCGCCAGCAGGGCAAGGGCGAGCAGGGCGAGCGGGGCGAGCGGCACCGCCCACCAGGGCACGGTCTCAACCATCGGTCACCTCCGGGCCCAGGCCGATCAGTTCGTCGACGTCCGGGTCGAGGCTGGCCACCGTGAGCCGCGCCGCGGCCAGCTCGGCGCCCCTCAGCAGACCGGGCAGGACCCGCACCAGCCCCGCCGACGGCGGCCGGCCCGCCACGGCCGGCCCCCGGGGCGGGGGGAACGCGCGGGGGTCCAGCGGCGCACCGTCGTCGAGCCGGGCCACGTCCTCCTCGACGGCCGCCAGCCAGGCCCGGTAGCGGGCGGGAACGTCCCCGTCGGCGTCGGCCGCCGGACCGTACACCCCGGCCGCCCGCGCGTCCGCCCGGGACAGCGGGGCGATGCCGTGCGTGAGCCAGTACAGGACGCGCGAGCGGCCCACCCGGCGCGCCAGCCGGGCGGCGCCCGGCGCGACCTCCGAGGCGGCGGCCCCGGCCAGCAGGGCGTCGCGCAGCCGCCGGGCCCGAACGGCCTGCGCCGGCCACCCCGCCACGGCCAGCAGCCGCGCCACGCTGTCCAGACGGCACGCCGCCCGCCGCCGCGCCGCCTGCCCGGTCGTGACCCGGCCGCCCGCCTCCGCCCGCTCCCACGGCTCGTTCCAGAAGACCCCGCCGGGCGGCCGGTCCGCGTCCGCCCAGCCCGTCGGATCGACCTCCGCCTCCTGGATCACATCTCCCTGCACGGCCAGACGCACCGTCAGTGCCGTCGGCCAGTCGCCGAGCAGCGGCCCGAGCGAGAAGTGGAGCCGATCGAGCGTCAGGCCGTCGCGGTCCTCGGCCTGATCGGCCATCGGAAGCCCACCGGGCATGTCCATATCGCCCCCGTGGCCCCCGTGGCCCCCGTGGCCCTCGTGCCCGCCGTGATCGTCGTTCTCGGGTGCGCCGTGCTCCTCCTCGCCCCCGTGGCCGTCGTCACCGCCGTCGTCGTCACCGCCGTCGCCGTGGCCGCCGTCGTCCTCCTCGCCGCCGGGGCCGGCCGCGCGGACGGTACGCCGCTGCAGTGTCGGGTCCGTCAGCAGGGAGCGGCCCGTGTCCAGGGCCGCGGCGACCTCGCGCGGCGTGGCGACCCGTACGGTGGCGCGCGGGGCCGGTATGTCGCGGGCCAAGCGGTCCACCGCCGCGGTCAGGGCGGACACCGGGGTGCCCAGGACCAGCAGGAGGTCCGCGTCGGCCGGGGTCGAAGCGGTGGCCCAGCCGCGCCGCCGAACCTCCCGCTCGGCGGCGAGCCGTACGGCGGTGGAGCCGGGCAGAGGGGCCGTCAGCACGCGGGGGCGGGCCGCGGTCACCCGCAGCACCGGGCCGGTCAGGTCCACCGCAGGGCCCCCTCCCGCCAGGCGTACACCACACCGGCGAGCAGCACCGCCAGGAAGGTGAACATCTCGACCACGGCGCTCGTCCCCATCGCGGTGATCACCCGCACCCACGGGTACATGAAGACCATCTCCATGTCGAAGGCCAGGAACAGCATCGTCACCGCGTACCAGCGCACATGGAACCTGCTCACCGCGTGCTCGGCCGGCTCCAGCCCGGACCCGAACGGGCGCGCGCCCAGCGGCTCGGAGACGGTGCGCACCCACCACGCCGAGGCGTACACGGCGGCCACCCCCAGCAGCGCGACGGCCAGCAGGACGAGGACCGCACCGAACCCGCTCACCGGTACCACCGCTCCCTTCGTCGTCGACCGGCCACAAGTACCCCGTGCGGCGGCGATATGCCTGGCCCCCCGCCCCGCACCAGCCGGGGGCCACTCGTCCGGACCAGCTCCGACGGCCGCGCCGCCCGCCGACTACGCTGGCGCCATGGGCAAGCAGGGGTACCTCGCGGAGCTGTTCTCGCTGGACGGCCGCGTCGCCGTGGTGACCGGCGGCAGTTCGGGTATCGGCCGGGCCGTCACCGGGGCGCTGGCGCGGGCCGGCGCACGGGTGGTCGTCGTGGCCCGTCGGAAGGCCGAACTGGTGGCCACGGTCGACGAACTGCGGGCCGACGGCTGCGAGGCCGCCTGGGTCAGTGCCGACCTGGGCACCCGGGACGGCGTACGGGCGGCGGCCGAAGAAGCGGCCGCGGTGTTCGGCGAGCCCGACATCCTCGTCAACAGCGCCGGCGTCAACCTGCGGCCGCCGATGGGCGAACTGGACGAGGACGTCTGGGACACCACCATGGCCCTCAACCTGGAGGCGCCCTACCTGCTGGGCCGACGGTTCGGACCCGGTATGGCCGAGCGGGGCTTCGGCCGGATCATCCACATCACCTCCCAGCAGGCCCACCGGGCGCTGCTGAACAGCGGGGCCTACGGGGTGTCCAAGGGCGCTCTGGAGTCACTGGCCCGGTCCCAGGCGGAGGCCTGGTCCCCGCACGGCGTCACCTGCAACACCCTGGTGCCGGGTTTCGTGATGACGCCGCTGAACGCGCGGGTGTCGTCCGACCGCCGGAAGGTGGCCGCTCTGGCCGAGCGCACGCTGGTGGGGCGCAACGGACTGGCCGAGGACTTCGCGGGCGCGGCGGTCTTCCTCGCCGGGCGCGGCTCCGCCTACGTCACCGGGCAGTCGATCTTCGTGGACGGTGGCTTCTCCGTCCACTGAGCCGCCGTCAGGACCTCGTGCGGGCCCACCGGAGGAAGCTGATCCTCGGCTCCGGGGGAGTGGCTCGCCCGTTCCCGCATCGGTAACGGCCGCCCGGCCGCGGTCGGCGCCGGGGGCGGACTCGCCGTCGGTATGACCGCCGGCACCGAACTTCGGCCTCCACTCCGTCCTCCGGGACGGCACCTTCACCGCCGGGTGAGCGGCAATTCGCGACCGTGTGGCGTTCCCGGGCGTCCGACTATCGGCTGCCGAATGTGCTGTAACGGCTTTTCAGTTCCCCGTCGCGCAAACGGCGACCCGGCCGCCCCACGACCCCCGCACGGTCCCGGAGGGCCGCCGACACGGCCCTGCGCACGCCGGCCGGTGCGCATATGCCGAGAAGAAATACGCGCGGCAAATACGTGATTTCGCAATCCATGATTGCACCGCATTATATTGACAGGCGGGTTCTCTTCAGGAGTTAATGGTTCCGAATGGCTTCAAATCGCGCCTCCGTGTGTTCTGCGGGGCATCGCGGAACAGGGCGGGTGACTGCCCGCAAGGCGAGAGGCGTGCGAGCGGGGAATGGCGGACCAGGATTTCCTTCGGAGGGAGATCAATGCCCCATCTCGACTCTTTCACCATTCCGGAATTCTACCTTCCCTTTGAGAATGCCAAGGATCCGTGCGCGGACCGGGCCAACGACGAGGCGACCTCGTGGGCCGTACAGCGCGGCCTGATCGAGGAGGCCACCGAAGAGTTCGCCGGCATAGGCTTCGGCCACCTGGCCGCCCGGGTCGGCGCCGGCGCCTCCTACGACGACATCGTCCTGCTCTCCCAGTGGATGGCCTGGTCCTTCGTCCTCGACGACCAGCACGACCTGCTCATCAGGTCCGGCCGGGTCGACACCTGGCGCCCCGTCACCGACGCCATCACCGGCTACCTGGCCCACGGCCGCACCGACCTGCTGCCGAGGTCCGCCCGCTCCCCCCTGGTCGGCTCCTTCGTCGAACTGTGCGACCGCATCCTCGCCGGCATGCCGGCCGACGGCCGCGCCCGCTACCGGGCCCACGTCCCGCTGATGCTGGCCTCACTCGACCAGGAGGCCCGCAACCGCAGGCCCGGCTATCGCCCACCGGTCGCCGACTACATCCTCACCCGACGCCACAGCTCACAGCTGCTGCCGATGATGGACATGGTGGAGGCCTCCCTCGGCATCGACGTGCCGGCGGTGGTGCACGACAGCCCGGCCGTCCAGGAACTCGCCTGGAGCGCCATCGACGTCATCTCGTGGGGCAACGACGTCTTCTCGCTCCCCAAGGAGTACTCCTGCGGGGACACCAACAACCTCGTCGCCCTGCTCGCCTCCTGGCGCGGCTGGCCGCTCCCCGAGGCCGTCCGGGCCGTCGAGGACCGCATCCGGCACCGTGTCGAGGACTTCCTGACCACGGCCCGTGCCCTGCCCGCCCACCTCGACGCCCTCGGCGTCACCGACCCACGGCAACGCGCCGCCGTGCGACGACGCGTGCGCGCCTACGAGGACTGGATGATCGGCTCCGACCTCTGGCAGCGCCACGACTGCACCCGCTACCGCGACGAGCGCTTCGCCGCCGGTCTGGAGGCCGCCTACACCCGCCCCGATCTCGTCCCGGCGGCCTGAGGGAGGACCCCCGGACCATGACCCACGCTCCCGCACCCCCCACCGCGGCGAGGGCCCCGGCCGCCCCCGGCGCCCTGCCCCTGCTCGGCCACGCCCTGCAGCTGTGGCGCCGGCCCATCGCCTTTCTGGAGTCCCTGCGCAGCGTCGGCGACGTCGTCCGCGTCGATGTCGGCACCTGGCCGCTGCACGTGCTCACCACCGCCGACCTGGTGCACACCGTGCTGGTGGGCGAGGCGCAGAACTTCGGACGCGGAAGGATCTTCGAGAAGATGCGGCCGCTGTTCGGCGACGGCCTCGCCACCGTCGACGGGCCGTTCCACCGCAAGCAGCGTCGCATGATCCAGCCCGCTTTCCACCGTTCCCACATCGCCGAACACGCCGAGCGGATGTGCCGTCAGGCGGAGGAACTGGCGGCCTCCTTCACGGACGGCCGACAGATCGCCGTGGACGAGGAGTTCCGCCGCTTCTCCCTGTCCGCGGTCGCCGACATGATCTTCTCCGGGGAGGTGGGGCAACGGGCCGTGGAGGAGGTGCACCGGTCCTTCCCCGTCCTCCTGGAGGGCATGCTGGCCCGCACGCTCATGCCGAAGGCCATGGACCGCCTGCCCATCCCCCTGAACCGGCGCTTCGACACGGCGGCCGGCCGGATGCGCGCCGTCATCGACGAGGTGATCGACTCCTGCGGCACCGAGCCGGAGGACACGGCGCACCCCGAAAGGCACGACCTGCTGTCCCTCCTCCTGGCCGCAACCGACCCGGAGAGCGGCGAGAGGATGAGCACCCGACAACTCCGGGACGAGCTGATCACCATGCTCTTCGGCGGCACGGAGACGGTGGCCACCACCCTGGCCTGGGTCTTCCACGAGCTGGCGGCCCACCCGGAGGCGGAGAGACGCCTGCACACCGAGATCGACACGGTGATCGGCGACCGGCGGGTCCGGCCCGAGGACCTGCCCCGGCTGACCTACACCACGGGGGTCCTGCACGAGACGCTGCGGCTGCACTCGGCCCTGGTGTTCACCCGGAAGGCGCTCCGCCGGGTCACGCTCGCCGGGGTGTCGATCCCGGCCGGGGCCGAACTGGCCTACAGCCCCTACGCGATCCACCGGGACCCCGCCTCCTTCCCGGACCCCACCGCGTTCGACCCGGACCGCTGGTCACGTCCCGACGCCGCGCGGCCGCCGCGCCTCGGCGGATTCCTCCCGTTCGGAGCGGGTCAGCACAAGTGCATCGGGGATTCTTTCGCGATGGCGGAAATGCTCGTCGTGGTGGCGAGCGTGGCATCACGCTGGCGACTGGTGCCCGCGGCCGGCGTCACCGTACGGGAAGTCCCGGCCGGAATCCCGATGCCGCATGCTCTGCCCATGATTCCCACATCCCGGAAGGGAGGGCTGTCCGACCCCGTCCCACGACTCTCACCCCACCCGCGAACGGACAGCGCGGGGCAGAACCGGAGGACGTCAGCGCATGATGCACCATGTGCCTCGTGCGAGTGGCGATAATCCCAAAAGAAGGGTCGTGAACTGCTGCACCGTGTCCCCTGGGGCCTACACTCGGCGCACCTGCTGGAGGGGACGACGATGACAGACGCCGTGGCACCCCGGGGGAGCGAGGGACATCCTCTCCTCGAACGGGAATCCGAACTCATCGCGGTTCGAAACGCGTTGGACGGACTGTGCGGGGTGCAGGGGGACGAGCCGAAATCGCGGCGCGGCGGGGTGCTCGCCTTCGCGGGCCCCGCCGGAGTCGGCAAGACGACGGTGGTCAACCAACTGCGGCGGCAGGCAGCGGACCGTGGCTGCACCGTGCTCTTCGCCCGCGGCGGCGAGCAGGAGACACAGGTGCCGTTCCGGGTGATGCGGCAGCTCATCCGCCCCCTGTTCGCCCTCATGGAGGAGACCGAATACCGCGACCTCCTGGGGAACTGGTACCCGATCGTGGCACCCGCCATAGGGCTGGACGCCCCCGCCGGAGACACGCATCCCGACCCGCAGGGCGTCCGCGACGGGCTGGACTGGGTCGTCACCCGCCTCTCGGTACGCCATGGCCGACCCCTCGTCATGGTCCTGGACGACGCCCAGTGGGCGGACGCCGAGTCCCTCGCCTGGCTGACCGCCTTCGCCGACCGCGCGGAGGAACTGGCCATGCTCATCGTGGTGGCCTGCCGTCCCGACGACGTCACGCCCGCCGCGCCCATGCTGCAGGAGCTGACGGAGCGCCACGGCACCCGGCCCCACGAACTGGCCGCCCTCACCCTGGGCGCGGTGGCGAGCATCGTCCGCAGGATCCTCGGCGAGGACGCCGACGAGATCTTCTGCCGGGAGGTCTGGGCCATCACCGGCGGCAGCCCCTTCGAAGTCGTCGAACTGCTGCAGAAGAGCAAGGAACTCGGCCTCAGAGCCCACGAGGACGGCATCACCCGGCTTCGCGACCTCGCCTCCGCCGTCAAGGGAAGCGGCATCGTCGAACGGCTGCTGCAGTTCCGTCCCTCCACGGTGAACGTGGCCTGGGCCGCCGCGATCCTCGGCAGCAGCGGCATCCCCGTCAACCTCCTCGGCACCGTCTCCTCCTTCGGCGAGGTCCAGGCGAGGGAGGCCGTCAAGGAACTCCGGGAAGCCCGCATCCTGACCGTCCTGACCAACATCAAGCGCGAGGAGGTCGTGGAGTTCAACCATCCGCTGATCTCCAACGCGGTGTACGGGGCGATCCCGCCCGGCGTACGCGTCGCCATGCACGGAGTGGCCGCCCGCGCGCTCATCGACGCCGGACTGGGGCCCGGCGAGGCGGCCCGGCACCTGCTGGAGACGCACCCCGAGGGCGACCCCTGGGTCGTGCGGATCCTTCGCCAGGCCGCCCGCGAGAGCTTCTCCGCCGGCGCGCCCGAGCCTGCCCGCCGCTACCTGGCCCGCGCCCTGCGTGAGCCACCGGACGTGGAGGAGCGCGCCGAGGTGCTCTTCGAGCTGGGATCCGCCAACCTCCCGCACGAGCCCGCCGCCACCGCCAACCAACTGCGGGCGGCACTGGAGGAGCCGAAGGTGGAACAGAGACTGAGGGAGGCCATCACCTACCGGCTCGCCCAGGCCCTGGTGCACTCGGGCCAGATGGAGCAGGCCATCGAACTTCTGGAGGACGCGGCCCAGCGCACCACCAGCTCCCGCACCCGGCAGCGCATGCAGGCCGAACTCTTCAAGTGGAACTCGATCCGTGTCGACGACCAGGACTCACCCGCCCGCTCGCGGACCCTGGCCCGCTACGCCGAGCACATCAGCGGGCGCAGCCTGGCGGAGCGCCACATCCTGGGCATGCGGGGCTGGGACGCCGTCCTGCGCGGCGAATCGGCGGCCGAGGCCCTGCACTACGCGGAAGAGGCCCTCAAGGGCGGGATGTCCTGGGTGGACCAGGACTTCGGGTTCGAGGCCCCGGCCGGTGTCGCTCTGGTGCTGATGTACTGCGACCAGCCGGGCCGCGCCGAGGAACTCTTCGTCAAGGGAATCGCGGAGTTCGAGGAGAAGGGCTGGCGCGGCCCTCACCTGTCGTTCGCCTACACCCTGCTCGGCTACATCCGTTACCGGCGCGGGCGTCTCGCCGAGGCCGAGGACTTCGTCCGCAACGGCCTGCAGATCGCCGACCGCGTGGGCCAGGGAGTGCCGGCCCAGGCCTACGCCATCGGCACCCTCGTGGAGACCCTCCTGGCCCGCGGGGACATCGCGGGGGCCCAGGAGATCGCGGACAAGTACCGGCTCGCCGAGATCCGCCCCAAGGCGGTGGTCTACCCCGACCCCCAGGCCGTGCACGGCAAGCTGCTCCTGGCCCAGGGCCGGGCCGCGGACGCCGAGCGTCGGCTGAGCGCGGCCGGAGAGCGGCTCGACAGGCGCGGCTCGCGCAACCCGGCCTGGAGCCCCTGGCAGCTCGACCTGGCCCTGGCCCAGGCGGCCGCCGGCCGTGGCGACACGGCCAGGGAGACCTCCGCGGAGGCTCTGGCGAGGGCCCGCGCCTTCGGAACGGCCAGCGTCATCGGGCACGCCCTGCGGGTGTCCGCGGCGGCCGCCGCCGATCCGGTCCAGGTGGCCGACTTCCTGGAGCAGGCCGTCGACCACCTGGAACAGTCCCCGGCCGCCTACGAACTCGCCTACGCGCTCGTCGACCACGGCACCACCCTGCGCGCCATCGGCCGGATGGAGCGGGCGGCACTCCAGCTCTACCGCGGGCTGGAGGTCGCCGCCACCTGCGGCGCCGACCACCTCGTCAGGCGCGCCCGAGAGCAGCTCGCCTCCGTGGGCCTGCGCCCCCGACGGCCCCTGCCGACGGGGCGGGACACCCTGACCGGGCGGGAACTCGTCGCCGCCGAACATGCCGCCGCCGGACTCGGCAACGCCGCCGTCGCCGCCGAGATGGGCACCAGCGAGCAGGAGGTCTCCGAACTGCTCTGCGCCGTCTTCACCAAGCTCGGCACCGACCGCCAGGGCCTGAACCGCGTCCTCGGCCTGTGACGGACCGCCACCCCGGCCCCCTCACCCGGACGGCAGGGGGCCGGGCCGCTGCGGGGACCGGCTCACCGGTCGCCGTCGCGGGGCGGACGTTCGACGAGCCGGGCGTGCAACTGCCGGCTCAGCGTGGTCGCGGCGGCCGTCAGGAAGACGAACGTGTAGACGATCTGGACGACGGTCAGGGCCCGCGCCGCCTGCCCGGTCGGCGTGATGTCACCGAAGCCCACGGTGGCCAGCGTGACCATCGTGAAGTACAGGGCGTCGAGCCGGGTGCGCAGGCCGGTGAACTCGCCCGGCTGCCGGGCCAGGACGAAGTAGGAGGCCGCGAACACCAGTACGGACAGGGACATCAGCAGGGGGATGACGAGACCGGCCCGCGTGCCGGACCGGTTCATCAGCACGTCCCTGATCTGGCGCAGCAACAGCACGGCGACGGTCGCGAGCACACACGTCAGGACGGTCCAGCCGAGCGCGGGATGGTGCGGGCCGAACAGGTCGAGGGCAGCGAGGGAGTACGCGGTCACCAAGCCCACCGTGAGCAGGCCGGCCCTCGCCCACAGCCGCCGGCCGGCCGGGGGACGCCCCGTCACACCGGCGTCCCGCACACCGTCGTCGCTCCGCGCGCCGCGCTAGACAGCGTCGTTCCAGTCGTACGGCCCTCCACCGCGCCAGTCGATCAGCTGTGGGTCGTCGATCGCCGTGTCGGTGGCGGGCAGGCCGACGGAGTGCAGCAGATCCAGCACCTCGAACAAGCTGTAGGCCACTCCGACGGCCTCGCCGCCGACCGTCACCTGCCGTCCGCCGTCCTGCGACGGTGGAAGCACGACCACGGGAGGCAGCCCATTCATGCCCCCAGCATGCACCGGACCGGGCGAGGACGCAGCCGAGCGTGGCCATGCGGGGGACAGCGCGCTCCCGCGCGACGGCCGGGGAGCACCGGGACGTGGCCGGACCGGGGCCGGCTCAGTCCCGGGCCACCGGGCCCGCCCCGCGCGACGAGTTGGCGGAACGTCCCGGCGCGGGGAGCGGTGTCGCCCGCCCGGACGAGGTCCGGCCTTCCGGCGCAACCCGACCCCGTCCCGGACGGGCCGGAGCCCCGCCGGCGCCACCGGAGACGGTCGCCGGACTCCCGCACGGTCACGGCACTTGGAGTCCGGGCCTCCCCCCGCGAGGAGGCGCCGCAGGGCCGCTGAGCGGGCACGCAAGTCTCCGGCCGCCCCGGGGGGCGACCGGCGAACGCGATAGATTGCCCGGGAAGGAGGGAGGATTCCGTGCCGGGACGCACCACCGAGTTCGGGAAGCACGCGACCGGATTCGTGCCGAGAGCCGTGAGGCCGGCCCCTGGGCGGCCGGCACGATCGTCGACTTCGCCTCATCACCCGATCCGCAGCGAAGCGCTGTGACCCGTCCTGTCGGCTCAGCGACGCCCGCCGGGCCGATCATCCACGAAAGCAGACCCACCCGTGTTCAGCCTCACCCCCATCTACGACCGCCTCGTCACCGAGCGTGGCGACATCCCCACCCAGACCCGCGCCGAGGCGGAGCGCATACAGCGGGACCTCGCGCGCGTGATGCAGGCCCCACCCCTGTCCGGGCTGCCGCCGCGCGGGCCCCGGCCGGGAGGCGACGCCCTCCCCTCGCTGTGACGCGCTCGACGGTCGGCCGTCCCGATGCCCCGCACGCAGACACCGTGCGGGGCATCTCGCATGACGCGCTCGCCCGACGCGCCCCGTGGCCCCGCCCGGCGGACGCGGAGACCGGACCGCTCACCCGCGGTGGCTCAACCAGTCGCCCGCGCCGTCGGCCCGGGCCGACGCCGCGCCTACGTTCCTGACCGCCACCAGAGCGGGGTACCGGTGGCGCAGCCGGCTCTCCAGCCGCCGGTGCAGGGTCGCCCAGGCGGCCGGACAGCCCAGGCAGGCTCCGCCGAGCCGGACCTCGACCACCCCGTCCCGCACGCACACCAGCGACATCGTGCCGCCGTGCGAGCGGACGAAGTCGCCGACCTCCCCGCCGATCAGCTCCCGTGCCACCGCCGCCAGCGCGGTGTCCCCGTCGGGCTCTCCCGCCGTCACCCACCCGGCGGGGTCGGCGAGGGCGGCGTGCAGGGCGGTACGCACCCGGGCACCCTCGGCGGGCCAGTCGCGGCCCGCGCCCAGCCGGGTGACGACGGCCGCCGGCTCCACCGTCACGCCCGCGAGCGTGCCGTCGGCCAGCAGGCCCGCCAGCGGCGCCGGAGCGGCGACGAGCCGGCCCCGCGCGCTCAGAACCCCGGCGGGCACGATCCAGCGCAGCCGGTCCGGCCGGCCCGTGACCCGCTGGGGGTGCAGGGGAACCACGGCGCCTCACCCGCCCAGCGCGGCGGTGAGCCACTTCGCCGCGTACGCCAGCAGCCAGGCCAGGCCGGTCAGATACCCGAACGCGATCGCCGGCCACCGCCAGGTGCCGGTCTCCCTGCGGATCACCGCCACGGTCGCCATGCACTGCAGCGCGTACGCGAAGTAGACGAGGAGCGCGGCCACCACCGGCGGGGTGAACACCCGCTGCCCGGCCCGCGGTCCCTCGGAGTACGTCATCGCGCGCAGCGCCTCGGCCCGGTCCTCGGGGTTCTCGGCGGCCGTGACCTGCCCGAGGGTGGCGACGAACGTCTCGCGGGCCGACTGCGCCGAAAGCACCCCGACGCTGACCCGCCAGTCGAAGCCCAGCGGCTCGAACAGCGGGCCCACCGCCCGGCCCAGGCCGGCGGCGTGGCTGTGGTCCACGGTGTAGGCCGACACGGCCGCGGGGCTGCCGGTGTCCACGCCGTCCGCCCGCATCTCGGCGACCGAGTGCAGGGGCAGGTTCAGCAGCAGCCACAGAAGCAGCGTGGTCGCCACGATGACGGTGGTGCACTTGCGGAGGAAGGCCCGCGCGGCCGACCACATCGCCGTCAGCACCGCGCGCGGGGCGGGCAGACGGTACGGCGGCATCTCCATGGAGAACGGCACGGGGGCGCCCCGGCGGTCGCCGAGCTTCTTGAACACCCAGGCCGCCGCCATCGCCGACACCGCGCCGAGCAGGTACAGCCCGAACATCACCACGCCCTGCGCGCCGAACGGGCCGAACCGCTCGTCGGGGTCGACGAGCAGCCCGATGAGCAGCACGTACACCGGAAGCCGGGCCGAGCACGTCATCAGCGGCGCGGCCATCATCGTCGCCAGCCGGTCCCTGGCCGACGGCAGCGTGCGGGTCGCCATGATGCCCGGGATCGCGCAGGCGAACGAGGACAGCAGCGCCACGAACGCGCGGCCCTCCAGCCCGGCCCGGGCCATCACCCGGTCCATCAGGAACGCGGCCCGCGCCAGGTAGCCGACGCCTTCCAGCAGCGACAGGAGCAGGAACAGCAGCAGGATCTGCGGGACGAACACCAGCACCCCGCCGACTCCGCCGACCAGCGCGTCGCCGAGCAGACTGGCGAGCCACCGGCTGCCGACATGGCTCGCGACCGCGCCGGTCAGCCGTTCGAACAGCGTCTCCACCCCGTCCTGCAGCGGCGCGGCCACCGTGAACACCGTCTGGAAGAACAGCAACATCACCGCGAAGAACACCAGGGTGCCCCACACGGGGTGCAGCAGTACCGCGTCGACGCGGCGGGTGATCCGGTGTCGCTCGGGTGCCCGGTAGCCGGCGAAAGCCAGCACCGACTCCGCCCAGGCGTCCCGCTCGGCCGGCTCGGTCGGCGGCACCAGCGCCGGTGGTGCCCACTGCCGCCACCCGGCCAGCCGCTCCCGCAGCGCCGCCAGGCCGTGGCCGCGGTGGGCGACCACCGAGGCCACCGGCACCCCGAGCGCCTCGCCGAACGCGTCGAGATCCAACCGACCCTGACGCAGGGCCAGTTCGTCGGTGAAGGTGACCACGACACAGGTGGGCAGACCGCGGGCGAGGACCTGCGCGACGAGCGCCAGCGACCGGCGCAGCGTGGTGGCGTCCACCACGACCAGCAGCGCGTCCGGGCGGGCTGTGCCCGCCGGCCCGCCGTCGACGACGTCGACGAGGATCCGCTCGTCCGGACTGATCGGATCCAGACTGTAGGTGCCGGGCAGGTCCTCGATCACCAGGGCTCCGCCGCCGGTCCGGCAGGTGCCGACCGAACGCGAGACGGTCACACCGGGGTAGTTGCCCGTCTTCACGCGCAGGCCGGTGAGGCCGTTGAAGACGCTGCTCTTGCCCGAGTTGGGGCTGCCGACGAGTGCGATCCGCGCTGCCCCGGCCGTCGCCGCGCACGCACCACCGGTGCCGTGGCAGTCCGTGTTCACCGCAGCGGCTCCGTGATCCGTATGCACGCGGCCTGGGCGCGGCGCAGACACACCTCGTAGTCCTTGACCCGGTAGATCACCGGGTCCCGCAGCGGAGCCCGGCGCACGACCTCGACCGGCGTGCCCGGTGTGAAGCCGAGGTCGCCCAGCCGGCGGGCCACCTCCGGTGCCCCGCCCGCGACGACTTCGACCACGGTGGCCCGCGCACCCGGTTCCAACTCGGCCAGAAAGGTTCCGACATCGCGCCGCACACAGGCCGGCCTCCCGGCCTCCGGCCCGCCGTCCACGTCACCCGGCATCCGCGCCTCCACCACGCCACGCCGGACGCGCTGCCCGACGACCCGACCACAGCAAGGCGAGGCTAGCCTTACTGCCCTCGGTTCTCCGAGGTCCTCCCGGCCCCCGTCCCGGGCCGACCGGCCCCCTGCGAACAGCCGGCGAACAAGGCAGCGCGACCGGCCGGCCGAGGACGAACGGCAGCCGCACGCGCCGAGCCCACTGAGCGTGGCCCGTTCGGCCGCCCGCGGCGCTCCCGGCGCCCCGTGCCGACCGGCAGCGCGTCCGGGTAGGTCGGCAATGCCGGGAACACCCGTCAGCGCAGGAGCCGGCCCCGCAGACGGCCGGCTCGCTCCGGGCACCCGCCCGCGCACGCCGTCCCGCCCGGGGGCTTCCCCTCGCCGCCCGCCCTTGCCATGATCAGCCATGCCCGATCGCACCTCGCCCGCCTACCAGGCCCGCTACGGCTGGGACCGCCGGACCGCCGCTAACGTCGCCCTCGCCGGGCTCTTCACGGCGCTCCTCCTGCTGCCGGACATGCCGTTGCTCGCCCGGGTCCTCGGGCTGCCGCTGTTCGGCGGGGGCGGCCTGTTCCTCGCGTACATCGGGCTGAGCCGCAAGGTCGCGTTCCGCGTGGACGAGACCGGTGTGCTGCTGGGCGGCAATCCCGCCCGGTACCGGGCCACCACCGCCCACGTCCCCTGGAGCGACATCACCGGCGTCGTCCTGTGGCGCCAGGCTGCCGGCGGCGCGTCCGTCCCCTACGTCGGCGTCACCCGGCGCGAGGGCGCTCCGCCCCTGCCCGGCGACGGCCTGAAGGCCCACGCCGCTCTGCGCCACCTCGTCCCGGTGCCACCCGAGGTCGCCACGGCTTCCCGTGCGGTGGTCGGCTGGCACCTGGACCAGGAGCGCCTGCTCGCCGCGCTCGCCCGCTTCGCACCGGACATCCCGGTGCACGGCCATCGCTGACGGGCGCGAGCGCGCGGCGAGGGGCGCCGCCGGAGGACTGTGCGCAGGCTCTGGCCCCCGGCGTCCTCCCCGCTCACGCCGGCGATGGGGGCGGCGCCGTCCGGGCGCGCTGCGACCGGGCCCGCGCCGCTCGCGCGGCCGAGGCCGCCGCCGTCGGCCCGTCGGCGCGGACGACGGGGGAGGGCCCCACCACTTCTCGCGGTTCCAGATCGCGCGGTGCGCAGCCATCCACTGCTTCCCCGCGCCCGACGGGCCCTCCCCGTCTCCTTCACCCCATCACGCCCGCACCGCGCCCACCAGGGCCGTACGACCCCATGGCCGCCCCCGGGGCCTCCTTGACGCCGGTTCCCCGGCCGCATCCGGCCGGACACGATGCTCTGGCGGAGGCGAGCCTTGCGCGGGCGGCGACGTGGTGGAACGCTCCTGACCGCCGGAGACGTGAGGCGGACCGACGGGTGGGGGAGCGGCGCATGGAGCTGGAACTTCGGCATCTGCGCGTGGTGTGCGCCGTGGCCGACGCGGGCAGCGTGGGCCGGGCCGCCGCGGACCTGGGATACACCCAGCCGGCCGTCAGCACTCAACTGCGCCGCATCGAGGCCCACTTGGGTGAGTCGCTCTTCGTGCGCGGCCCCTCCGGCGTGCGCCCGACACCGTACGGCAGCCAGGTCGTCGCCCAGGCCCGCGACGTCCTCGCCCGTGCCGCCGCCATCGGGCGGCGCCCGGCCGCCGATCCGGCGCGGACGCGCCGCCCGCTGCGCGTGGCCGCCACCAACTCGCCGGTCCTGTCCGGCATGGTCTCCCGCCTGCGCACCCGGATCCCCGACCTCCCGCTCGCGGTGAGCAGCGTCTACGCCTCCTCGCGGATCGTGGAACTGCTGGAGGAGGGCACGGTCGACGCGGCCGTCGCCGCGGACTACCCCGGCATGGAACTGGGGCACTCCGACGCGGTGACCCACCGCGGCATCGCCACCGAGCCCACCTTCGTGGCCCTGCCCGCCCGCCACCGCCTGAGCCGGCGCCCGCAGATCCCGCTCGCCGAACTCGCCCACGAGGCGTGGTTCGTCACCCCCGACGACGGGGCCGGCTGGCCCGGGGTGTTCTACCGGGCGTGCGAGGCGGCCGGCTTCGCCCCGGCCACCGTGCACGAGTTCCTGGGCGACCAGACCCAGTTGCAGCGCATGATCGCCGACGGTCTCGGAGTGTCCCTGGTCCAGGCGACGCTGCGGCCGATCCCGGACATCGTGATCAGACCCCTGGCCGGCACGCCCCTGTGGTGCCGTTACGTCCTGGCGTGGCGGCGCGAGGCGGTGCCGGACGACGTGGCCGCGGCACTGCACCACTGCGCCACCGCCGCCTACCGGGAACTGGCCGGGGAATCGCCGCACTTGAAGCAGTGGTCGGAGCGCACCCGCACCGCGGGCCCTGCGACGACGGCCCCGGGCCCCGCCTAGCACCGCTCACCACGCGGCTCACGTACGGCCGTTATGGCCGGTCGGCGCCAGGTGCTATGTCACACGGCATTGTCGCTGCGGGCCGCCGCTGAGACGGTGCCTGGCGCGCCTCATCCCCCTGCGAGGCGCAGCCACCCGTGGAGGATTCCCGATGCGCAACCGCTTCGCGCCGCCCGGACGACGCGCGGCCGGCGTTCTCGCCGTCTGCGCCACGGTCGTCGGCCTGCTGTCAGCCCCGTCGATCGCGGCACCCCAGGCCCGGAACGGCACCGACCAGGTGACCGTGTCCCGGACGGCGGCGGCACCACCGCCGCCGTCCGGACCGGGCACCGGCGCCGCCACCGACCGCCCGGCCGTGCAGGACCGGCCCCTCACCGCCGCCCACCTGCCGCCCCGGAGACCGACGGCGTCCCACGTCCGCCCGTACGGCACACCCCGGCCGGCCACCTGCCGGCCGGAAGACTTCGGCAGCCGTACCGGAGCCGCCCTCGTCAAGTTCGTCAGAGCCGCGGCCACCGACTGCGTCAACACGCTGTTCGCCGTCACCGGGACCGAGGCACACCGCGTCTTCCGGCAGGCCCAGATGGTCACCGCGGCCCGCGCCCTCCACCGTGAGGCCCGGCGCTACCGCGGCGACAACAGGACCGGCATCCTGCAACTCGTGCTGTTCCTGCGCGCCGGGTACTACGTGCAGTTCAACCACCCCGCCGACGTGGGCCCCTACACCACCCGCCTGACGCGGGCCGCCACCCGGGCCCTGGACGCCTTCTTCGCCAACCGGCACTCCACCGACGTCTCACCGGCGAACGGCGACGTCCTCGCCGAGGCCGTGGTCCTCACCGACAGCGCCGACCAGCAGGCCCGCTACCTCGACGTGTACCAGCGCCTCCTCGACGGCTACGACAGCTCCTACGACGGCGTCGACAGCATGCTCGCCGCCGTCAACAGCGTCCACACCCCCCTGTGGCGGGGCAACTGGAACCCGCGCTACGTGGCCGCCGTCACCGCCGACCCGGCCATCATCCGCACCCTGCACACCTTCGCGCTCAGCCACCTCGACCTGCTCGGCACGGACCGCGCCTACCTGGAGTCCAACGCCGGAACCACGCTCGCCCGCCACCTCGAACACCCCGCGCTGCGTGCCGGTGTCCGCCCTCTGGCCAAGGATCTCCTGGACGCCGCGGCCATCACCGGCCCCACCGCCGGACTGTGGGTCGCGGTGGCAGCCCAGGCCGACTACTACGACCGCGCCGACTGCTCCTACTACGACATCTGCGACCTGCCCGGCCGGCTGCGCAGGGCCGTCCTGCCCGTCACCCACGTCTGCGACCCCACCCGCACCCTCCGCGCCCAGGCGCTCACCGCCGCCGAACGGGACGCCGTCTGCGCAGACCTGCGCGGCCAGGACGCCGACTTCCACGACCTGGTGCGGGACGGCGGCCCCATCCCCGGCCAGTACCTGTCCGGCATCGACCTCGTCGTCTTCGGCAGCCGCGCCGACTACCGGACGTACGCCGGGGCGATGTTCGGCGTCAGCACGGGCAACGGCGGCATCACGCTCATCGGGAATCCCGACGATCCCGCGAACCGGCCGGTCGCCCTCATGTACCAGAAGAGCCAGGACGACGGCTTCACCGCCCGCATCTGGAACCTCAACCACGAGTACACGCACTACCTCGACGCGCGCCACGACATGAAGGGCGACTTCGGCCGGCAGACCTCCGTGCCGGACGTCTGGTGGATCGAGGGCCTGGCCGAGTACGTCTCCTACGGCTACCGCCGCCTGCCCTACGCACAGGCGATCGCGGAGGCCGGGAAGCACACCTACCGGCTGAGCACACTGTTCGAGAACACCTACGCCAACAGTGACGTGACCCGCACCTACCCCTGGGGCTACCTCGCCGTCCGCTACATGGCCGAGGAGCACCCGGCGGACATCCACCGCATGCTCGCCCGCTTCCGCGTCGGCGACTACGCGGGCGGCCACGCCGTCTACGCCACCGACGTCGGCACCCGCTACGACGCCGACTTCGACCGCTGGCTCACCGCCTGCGCCTCCGGCGCCTGCGCCGCAGCCACGCCCGTCCACGGATAAGCACGCGCCCCGACGGCCGAGCCCCGGCAGGATGCCCGCGTGAACCCTGTAGTCATGCGAGGCCTGGCGACCGATCCGGCCCTGCCGGGCAGGCTGATCCCAGACCCCGAGTCCTACTCGGAGCCGGTGGCCGCGGAGCGCCTTCCGTGCGAGAGGTGTTCCGGCGCCGGCCCCCCGTCATCCGCCGGGTCCGCGCCGGGCAGCGGTTCCACCGGTTGCCGCAGGACGGTTCTGAGTGCGGCGGGTTCCGTCCTGCGGGGATCGCTGAGGTAGATCTCGTGGTGCAGCCCCGCTTCCCGCAGCCTGTGGGCGGGGAGGTAGTCGTGGTGCAACCTGGTCAGGATCGGGGTCTCGTCGTCGTAGGAACCGATGTGGAGCACCTGGGCGCTGGTGCCCTCGTGCAGCGTCTCCGACCGTACGCCGCGAACGGCCGGAAGCCCCTTCTTGCTCAGCGCGCTGTCGCGGGCGCCGTCGATCAGGCCGGCCGTGATCCAGTCGGGGACGTTGATGAGCAGTCGCCACCGCCAGTTCTCCTTGCGCCGGGCCAGGAAGTCGTCCATGTCGTCCGCCCACCACAGCCCTTCGAGCGGGCCCACGACGAAGTCCCTGCCGAGTTCGTTCTTGCTGGCGAACTTGAGGGTGTAGGCGACCGCGTACAGCGCTTCCACGGCCTGACGGTAGGCGGGGCTGGTGTTCGGGTCGCCGCTCCCTTCGGTGGCGAGGTAACGGAGTTCGGGGACGTCGACGAGCTCCCAGTCGGTGTTCCTCGGCGCATAGCACGCCTTGAGCTCGCGCTTGACGTCGTACTTCGCGGTCGTCCTGGGCATTTCGGGAACCTTCCTGTAGGTCACGCGACACGGTAGGCCGGTGACGCCGCGGCGGTGGCGAACTGCGGCGGGAACACGCCCCGTTGGCCGGAACGCGGTCACCGCCCCGATGCCGCCGCAGGGGGTAGGAAGAGCGTCCCGAGGAAGCAGCCCCGCAGGGTGCGCGCGGCGACGGTCGACCAGGCGGCCAGCAGCAGGAGGTAGAGGGCGGCGGACGCCGCGTCGAGGGCCTCCGAGCGCAGCCGCACTGCCAGGGCGCAGGTGCCGGTGACGCAGGTGCCGACCGGGAAGGTGAAGCTCCACCAGGTCAGCGTGAACGGCAGGTGCCGGCGTGCGGTGCGCAGGGTCAGTGAGGCGGCCAGGACGAGCCACACCATGGCGAACCCCCAGGCGGGAACGCCGTAGACGACGCCGAACACCTCGGCGCCCTCGGCGTACGGCCGGGGCAGGGCGAGACCGGCCACCGACCCCAGCGCGTTGGCCGCGGTCACCGACTGCCCCAGCGGACCGAGGACGATCCACACCGTCGGCACCGTTGCCGCCGGGCCGGGCTTGTGGCGGACCAGCCGGCTCCAGATCTGCGAGATGACGACGAGGCCGGCGAACAGGCTGATGCCGAACATGGCGTAGCAGGCCAGCAGCAGGGTCAGCCGGGGCTGGCCGGCGGCGACGTGCGGTACCAGTGCCGCCCCGGTCGCGGCGGACACCATGGGCGGGACCACCGGCATCAGCCACCCGCCGAAGGCGGAGTCGTCCCCGACCTCGTGCTCGGTCATCGCCAGGTAGGGGATCCACACGGCGGTGATCAGACCCAGCAGGGTGCCGGCGGTCCACAGCACGGCATCGACGCGTACGGCGGCCGTCACGCCGATCCAGTCCCTGCCCAGGGAGAGAGTGCCCGCCCCGACGGTCATCAGCGCCATCGCCGGAGCGCCCCAGAAGTGCCCCATGACCGGGTGGTGCGCGTGCGCCCGGGCGATCCGCGGATACCGGACCCAGTGCACCGCCCATGCCGCCGTCAGGGCCACCAGCAGGAACGTGGCGAGGGCCCAGACGATCGTGCCGAACACCCGCAGGCCGGTGACGTGGAGCGGGACCACGGCGGCCGCGTTGGCGACGATGCCGGTGCCCATCACCGACGCGTACCAGTTCGGGCCCAGGTGACGGAAGACGTCGGCAGGCCGGTCCAGGTCACGCAGGAAACCCCGCGCCGGCCGGGACCGTCCTCCGGCGGGGCGGGAAGGTGCGACGGAAGTGGTCATGCACCCAAGATCGCTCCCGCCCTGCGGCTCCGGTAGTCATCGCCCGCGTATCACGCCATAAGACCGGCTTATGGCAGGGGTGCGTGTGCGGCGGGCGGCGAGGCGCCTGCACGCCCGCCGCGGCGCTGACGGTGTGACCGGTGGCGCGTCGATGCCCTGATCACCGTCCCCGGCCACCGGAAGCGACTCCTGTCCGATGTGCGAACAATCCGGATCGGATAGCGCTCTTGACGATAAGTCAGCCATCGTCGACGATTCAGCTCGCACGGCCGCACCAGGCACAGGCACCACACAGCTCCAGCGCGCCCCGCGTCACCCCGACCGCGGGGCGTGCCGCACGTTCCGTACCCCATCCCCAGTTCGGAATCCGGAGCCCCACATGAACCTCTCCGTTCGCAACCGTGCCCTCGCGGTCGCCGGCGTCGCCCTCAGCGGGCTGCTCGCCGGGGCCGTCCCCGCAGCCACCGCCGAACAGCCCGCCGCGGCGGCGCCCGACATCTCGGTGGCCAACGTCAAACAGCACCTCGCGGACCTCCAGTCGATCGCCGCCGCCAACGGCGGCAACCGCGCCCACGGCCGGACCGGCTACCGGGCGAGCGTCGACTTCGTGAAGGCCAAGCTGGACGCCGCGGGCTACACCACGACCGTCCAGCAGTTCACCTACAACGGCACCACCGGGTACAACCTCGTCGCCGACTGGCCAGGAGGCGACCCGAACCAGGTCGTCATGGCCGGCTCGCACCTCGACTCGGTGACGGCCGGACCGGGCATCAACGACAACGGCTCCGGGTCCGCGGCGATCCTGGAGACGGCGCTCGCCGTCTCGCGGGCCGGCTACCAGCCCTCCAGACACCTCCGCTTCGGCTGGTGGGGCGCGGAGGAACTCGGGCTCGTGGGTTCGAGGTTCTACGTCAACAACCTGCCGTCCACCGAACGCGCCAAGATCCAGGGCTACCTGAACTTCGACATGATCGGGTCGCCCAACCCGGGCTACTTCGTCTACGACGACGATCCCGCGATCGAGAAGACGTTCAAGGACTACTTCGCGGGTCTCGGCGTACCGACCGAGATCGAGACAGAGGGCGACGGGCGCTCCGACCACGCCTCCTTCAAGAACGCCGGTGTCCCCGTCGGCGGCCTGTTCACCGGAGCGAGCCGGACCAAGACCTCGGCGCAGGTGCGGAAGTGGGGCGGCACCACCACCGCGTTCGACCGCTGCTACCACTCCTCCTGCGACACCACGGCCAACATCGACGACACGGCCCTGGACCGCAACAGCGACGCCATCGCCCACGCGATCTGGACGCTGACGTCCGGTACGACCACCCCGCCGACCGGAACGGTCTTCGAGAACACCGCCGATGTGGCCATCCCCGACTACGGTGCCGCTGTGACCTCCTCCGTCGTTGTCACGGGCATCAACGGCAACGCCCCCGCCGACCTCGCCGTCGGTGTGGACATCGTCCACACCTGGCGGGGTGACCTGGTCGTCGACCTGGTCGCCCCCGACGGCACGGTCTACAACCTCAAGCCGTACTCGTCGTCGGACTCCGCCGATGACGTCCGGACCACCTACACGGTCGACGCCTCGGCGGAACCGGCGGGCGGCACCTGGAAGCTCCGCGTCCAGGACCGGGCCAGGTACGACACGGGCTACATCAACAGTTTCAAGCTGACCTTCCCGTAGAGGGTCCAGGTGGGTGTGCCGAGGGCCCTGCCCCCGGCACACCCGGAAGGACGGCTGTGGCGCGCGCTCGCGGCCCCGGCTCAGCAGGGCTCGCGCCACGCGTCGAGGCCGAGGTTCTTGCGCATGGACGAGAGCTTCAGCCGACGCGACTCGGCGCAGAAGGAGCTGTTGGGCTTCTCGTACTCCACGTGGAACACCGCTTTGCCCGCCTCGATGAAGGGGGACAGCAGGGCGCACTCGTCGAACTCGGCGCACTCCTCGTTGACGGCGAAGTCGAAGTCGTCCACGAGCTGGGGGATCTGCGCGAGGTCGTTCTTCAGCCCCACCGACAGACCGCGTTCATGGGCCAACCCGGCGATCATCCGGTTGTAGGCGAGCTGGTCCCGGGCGGTCAGCGGGAAGCCGGTGTCGGCGGCGTACCCCTCGACCAGGTCGGGCTCCACCGCGTCGAAGCCCTTGTCCCGGCACATGTCGAACCGCCTCGCCATGAGCGGCCGCAGCGCGTCCGACCGCCGGATGTCCAGCCACCGCTCGCCCTCCCACCCGTTGGCCCGGCCGAGCAGGGAGCGCGGGAAGGCGTCCGCGTCCGGCCGGAAGTCCTCCCAGGCGCCCACGTTGACGTAGCAGATGACCTTGCGGCCGTCGCGGTGCAGACGGGCCACGTCGGCGGCGGAGTTCTCGAAGCCGTCGATGTCGTACACCGGCACGTCCACACCCGGGTCGGCCTTCCCGTTCAGCTGCCACTGCCAGGCCAGGCCCGGCCGGGGCACCCACACCCTTCTCGCACCGGGCGGGGAGGGCGAGCCGGCCGGGGAGGAGGGGCGGGGCGGGGGAGACGACGCGCCGGGGGACCCCTCACGGCCACCATCGCCGCTCCCCCCGCCGTGGGCGGCGCCACGGTCGCTTCCCCCGCTGCCACCCCGGTCGTCACGCCCACGTCCGTCCCCGCCCCCGCCTCCGGTGCAACCGGCCAGAACGGCCAGCACGGCGGCGACCGACGCGACCGGGACGAGGAGGCGCGCCGACGGGGGGCGGCGGCGGGAGGAGGGACGTCGTACTCGCCGGTCAGGCATCACGGTGTTCCGTTCAGTACCGGAGTCAGTTCGGACCAGGGGTTGGGCAGTTCGCCGGTGACGGGGCAGCACACCGCGGCGCCCCGCTCGCGGGCGGTCCGCACGGCCAGCGGCACCAGCGCCCCGGGCACTCCGTACACGAGGTGACACAGCCGCCCGGCCGGCTGCCGTGTCACCCACTCCGGTCTGCTGAACCCCGACACGTACACCGACCAGTGCCCCTCGAAGGTGACGGTGAGGTCGGCCAGCCGGAGGTACCCCGGCGCCGGGTGCACCCCCGGATTGAGGACCACCGTCGCGGCCCCCTGCCGCCGCAGCCCGCGTACGAGGCCGCGGCAGGCGGGCAGGCCCGCCGGCGCCGCGCTCACCCGGTCCAGGAAGCAGCCCTGGACGCCGTACCACTCCTGGTGCCGGCGCAGATCGTCGAGGACCGCGGCGCGCGGGCGGAGCCCGTAGTCGCTGTCGACGTAGCCCAGCAGCCGGGCCCCGGCCTCGCGGAGCGCGGCGGCCGCCGCCGCGAAGGCCGGGTCGGGTGCCGCGCCCGGCCCGTTCCCGGGGTTGAGGACGACCGCGTACGTGGCGGCGGCGGACCGGATCAGCCGGTGCCAGGCCGCGGGGTCCTCGGCGGGGTGGACGTAGAGCGGGACCAGGACGCTCACGGCTCCTCGCCGTCCGGCCGGGTCCCCGCCCACAGCCCGGTCAGCGCCTCGTCGAGCGAGTTCGCCGGCCGCCAGCCGAGCGCCTCCTCGGCGGCCGTGATGTCCGAACACTGCCACGACACCTCCGCGGAACGGGAGGAACCGGCAGAGCCCTCCTCGACACGCCCCCGGAAACCGGCCAGCCGGGTCAGGCCGGTCACCAGATCGCGCACCGGGACCGCCCGGCCGGAACCGATGTTGAGCACGGCGGGCAGCGGGCCCGGCGCCGTCACCGCGAGCCGCACGGCCCGAGCCACGTCGCGGGCGTCGACGAGGTCACGGAACGCCGACAGATCACCGAGCCGCAGGACGGCCTCCGGATCGGAGCCGGCCGCGCGCAACCGGCGGGCGACCCGGCCGGGCAGCCCGGCGGGCGGCGCTCCCGCACCCACCGGGTTGCCCACCCGCAGCACCACCGCGTCCAGTCCGGAACCGGCGACCGCCGCCGTGCCGGCCAGCTTCGTCGCGCCGTACGGGCCCGCCGGGCAGGTCGGGGCCGACTCGGTCACCCGGCTGCCCGGCGTGCCGGGACCGTACTCCGCGGCCGAGCCCAGATGGACCAGCCGGACCGCGGGCGCCGCCTCGCGCAGCGCCGCGCACAGCACGGCCGGACCGCGGGCGTTGACCTCGGCCAGGGTGACCGCGTCACCCCCGGTCGCCCCCGCGCAGTTGACCACCGCGTCCGGTGCCGCGTCGGCCACGACCGATGCCAGCCGCTCCGGCCGGTCGCGGGCGAGGTCGACGGGGAAGCCGGCGCCGGGCGAGCGGCCGCCGTCGAGGACCACGGCGTCCGGCAGGGACCGCAGCCCCTCGACGACGTGACCGCCCAGATATCCGGAACCGCCCAGGACGAGAATGCGCATACGGTGCTCAGGCTCCCTTGAGCAGCAGGGACTTGCGGGTGGTGAACTCGGCGTTGGCCCGGTCGTAGTCGTCCGGGCGGCCGATGTCCAGCCAGTAGCCGTCGAACTCGTAGGCGTGCGGGGGAGTCCCGGTCGCCAGCAGGTCCAGGACCAGTTCGTCGAAGCCCAGCGGCAGACCGGGCGTGTACGCGTCGAGCGTGGCGCGCGACATGCCGTAGACCCCCATGGAGACCCGGTAGTCCATGCTCGGCTTCTCGGTGAAGGCGACTACCTTGCTGTCCGCCGTGGTGAGCACCCCGAAGTCGATGTGCACCTTGCGGGCGTACGTGGCGATGGTCAGCGGAGCGCGGGACAGGCCGTGGGAGGCCAGCACGTCGGCGTAGTCCAGGTCGGTCAGCACGTCCCCGTTCATCACCAGGAACGTCTCGGGCAGCCGCTCGCGCAGGTTCAGCAGCGGTCCCATCGTGCCGAGCGGACTGTCCTCCGTGGCGTAGTCGACCGCCAGGCCCCAGCGGGCCCCGTCGCCGACATACGCGCGGATGATCTCTCCCAGGTGACCGATCGCTATGGTGCAGTGGGTGAAACCGGCCGTCGCCAGCTGGCGCAGCACGATCTCCAGGATGGCGTGCTGGTCGCCGATGGGCACGAGCGGCTTGGGCAGTGCGGTGGTGTAAGGGCGCAGCCGGACGCCCTTGCCTCCCGCCAGGATCACTGCGTGCATGGGGTTCCTCCTTGATGGACGCTGTGGATGTGCGGGACGGGTCAGATGTTGTAGATGCCGGTCTTGTAGCGGGCCAGGTTGGCCGGGTCGCGGAAGAACTCCGCGGTGCTCGCCAGCCCGTCCTCCAGGCTGCGGGCGGGCCGCCAGCCGGTGGCATCGGCGAGCCGGGTCGCGTCCGCGACCAGCCGCATCACCTCGGACGCGGCCGGCCGCACACGCTCCGGGTCCTCGCGTACGTCCAGGGGGGCGTCCATCACCTTCCCGATCAGCGCGACCAGGTCGCCGACGGAGATCTCCGTGCCCGTCCCCGCGTTGAAGGTGCGGCCCACCACGTGCTCGGCGGGCGCCGTGCCCACCGCGAGGAAGGCCCGCGCCGTGTCCTCGACGAACGTGAAGTCCCGCGTGGGCCGCAGGTCGCCGAGGGTGATCGTGCGTTCCCCCGCGGCGACCTGGCCGATGACGGTGGGGATGACCGCCCGCATCGACTGGCGCGGCCCGAAGGTGTTGAACGGCCGCAGTGTGACGACCGGGGTGCCGAAGCTGGCGTGGTAGCTGTCCGCCAGCCGGTCCCCGCCGGCCTTCGAAGCGGCGTACGGGGACTGGGTGTTGATCGGGTGGTCCTCGGTGATCGGCACGGTCTGCGCGGTGCCGTACGTCTCGCTGGTCGAGGTGTGCACCAGCCGGGGCGTGCCGAGCGCGCGCGCCGCCTCCAGCACGTTGAGGGTGCCCGTGACGTTGGTGTCCACGTAACTGTGCGGCGCCTGGTACGAGTACGGGATGGCGATGAGGGCCGCCAGGTGGAAGGCGACGTCGGCGCCGTCGAGCAGGCCGCGGACCGAGCCGGGGTCACGGACGTCGCCGAGGACGATCTCCACGTGCTCCAGCACGTCCGGGTGCAGGGTCTCCAGCCAGCCGTAGGAGGAGAAGGAGTTGTACTGCGCCATGGCCCGGACCCGGTGTCCGGAGGCGACCAGGGCCTCGGTCAGGTGGGAGCCGATGAACCCTTCGGCCCCGGTGACGGCGGCGAGCGGTGCGGAGGTCAACGCGTGGTGTCCTTTCGGTCGGTGATGCGACTGGTGATGCGAGAGGTGGTGCGGCGGGGGAACCGGTAGGTAGGTGGGTGGCAGTGCGTGGTGGGGCGGGCGCGCGGCAGCGGTCTGGTGAGGAGCGCCGGAAGCGGGGCGCGGGCGGTGGGAGTGCGGGGTGCGGTGCGTGAAGAGGCAGGGCGTGTCGCGGTGGGTCGGGGGCGGGGCGCGCGGTGGTCGGCGGGCGGCCTCACGCGTGCCGAGCGGGTCGGCCCAGCAGCCGCACCGCACAGCCGGCCAGGAGCAGCGCCGCCGCCGCGCAGCTCAGCGGCAGGGCCGCCGGGCCGGGCGGCAGCCCCAGCAGCGTGCCCGCCGCGGCCGTGCCCGCGGCGGTGAGGCAGATCAGCGCCGCGGGCCAGGCCGTTCCGAACGCCTGCAGAAGCAGGGCCAGCCACAGCGTGGCCGCGAGTGGCAGCAGGTCCGCCGGCGCGGCACCGGTGAGCAGGGCCGCGGGCAGCAGCGGCAGTACGTAGGCCAGCACACAGGCGCCGAGGAGACCGGCCGAGCGGAGCAGGAATCCGGCGGGGGTGGCGGCGGCGCGCAGCGCGGCCACCGAACGGCCCCGGTACCGGTACAGCAGCCACTCGGCCGGCCCCATGCTCACGGTGAGCACGATCACCGCGTACGGTGCCCGCAACCCCTCCAGCAGCACCAGCACGCCCGCGGCCAGCCCGAACAGGCCGTACGGCACCGACCACCACAGCGGCGGGCGGGCCGCGTCCGGCACGGCGGGTTCGAGGACAGCCCGGCGCACCGCCCAGCCCGCGCAGCCCAGCGTCACCGCCAGGGCCAGCAGCGGCAGTCCGAGCCGCAACGGCGTACCCGGCTCCCACCAGGGCAGCACCGCGGTACCGGCCACCAGCGGGGACAGGGCCGCCAGCAGCAGCCGCTCCCGGCCCAGCACCAGGAGCACCCCCGCGGCCGCGAGGTACGCCGACTGCGCCGCCACGGCTGCCGGCACCGGCCCACCGCCCGCGGGCAGCGCGGCGACCGCGGTGGCGGCGACCGCCCCGCAGGGCGCTCCGGCCAGCAGGGTACGGCCCGCCTCCCGGCGACCGGACGCCATCCGCAGATGGGCGCGGTGACCGAGGGCCTGCCCCCACGCCCAGGACAGGAGCCCCGCGACGACCAGCGCCACGGCGTGCCGGCCCGGGTGCCACAACGGCGCGGTGAGCGGATAGGCCAGTCCCGGCAGCGCGAACAGCACCCCCCGCAGCAGGCAGCGCACGGTGTCGGGCCGCCAGGGGTCGGGACCGGACGCCGGCTCCGGATAGGTGCGCGGCACCCGCTCGTACAGCGCGGCGGCCAGCGAGAACAGGCCGGGATGGCCGTACCGTTCGTGGACCGCCTCGGCGGACAGGCCGTCCGCCTCCAGCAGAGCGGCCACCTCGTACGGGTGGACGCAACTGCCGATCCGGTCGGCCAGCTCCGCCGCGAGCAGGTTGACCGCGTCCTCGTCCGGACCGAGCCGGGGCAGCCTGATCAGCAGGGTCCGTTCGTCGGTTGCCGCGTCCGGGCGGCCGACGGTTCGCCCGCGGGCGCGGTGCGGCGCGCGGCGGACCGGTTCCGGCGCGGCCAGCCGCAGCGCCAGTGTGTCCTGTTCGCTGCCGCCCGGCTCCAGTGCCATCGGACCGCTCATCCCGCCAGGCTCCTCGCCCCGGTGACCGCCGCCGACGGCGTCCGACCGGACGGGGGCGACGCGGCCTGGTCCGCCGGCACGGAGACCGCCGGAACGAGCGCTGGGGGCCGGCGTGCCGAGCGGCGCCCGCCGCGGGGGTCCCCGTCGGCCCCGCCCTCCCCGCGCCGCCGGGCGATGTCCGGCAGTTCCAGGTAGATGGACCGGAAGGTGTCGACGGTCTGCCGCAGGGTGAACTGCTCGATCACCCGCCGGCGGGCGGCCGCACCGAGCGCGCGCCGCCGCTCGGGGTCGTTCAGCAGTTCCAGCGCGGCCGCCGCCATGGCCGCCGGGTCGCGCGGCGGCACGACCAGCCCGGTGTCGCCGACGGCCTCGCGCACGCCGCCCACGTCGGTCGAGACCGTGGCCCGGCCGCACGACATGGCTTCGATCAGGGTGAACGGGAAGCCCTCGCTGATGCTGGAGAGCATGACGACGTTGCCCGCCGCGTAGGCGTCCCGGATGTCGTCGACACGCCCTTCGAAGACCACGGCGCCGGCATGGCCGAGGTCCGCCGCCAGCGCCTCGCAGCGCTCCCGGTAGGCCTCGCCCCCGCGCGGGGTGCCGCCGAACAGCCGTAACCGCGCCCCGGGCAGCCGGTCGCGGACCAGGGCGAAGGCGCGGATCAGCGTCTCCAGGTCCTTGATCGGGTCGACGCGGCCCGCCCAGCTGAGGGTGGGTCCGTCCGGTTCCGGCCCGGCGGGCGGGAACGCCGCCGGGTCCACGCCGTTGTACACCGTACGGATGGTCTCCGGGGCCGCCCCGCCCTGCTCCTCCCACAGCCGGTTGTAGCGGTTGCCCGGCGTGATCAGGGCGGCTCGCCGGTAGCTCTCCTCGGCCAGCAGCCGGAAGAAACCGAGCATCACCGCCTTCACCGGCCAGGGGTAGGGGGCGGTGCGGTAGCCGAGGTAGCGCTCGCGCAGGTACACCCCGTGCTCGGTGAGCAGGAAGGGGGTGCCGTGCTGTTCCAGCGCGGTCAGTCCGGGCAGTACGGCGACACCGCCGCTGACCGCGTGGGTGATTCCGTGCTCGGGCGGCGGTGCGGCCAGCGGGCGCAGGGCGTGCTCCAGCAGCGCGGTCGCCGTCAGGGCGTCGTGCAGGGTGGGCCGGGCCTCGCGCACGGCCGTGCCCGGCCGCCGCCACACCCCGGCCAGCAGGCCGATCGCGTCGTCCCCGCGCAGGAACGCGCTCAGCGATCCGTCGGTCGCGGCGCGCGCCATGGCGTACAGCGCGGGCGCGAACCCGTCCTCGGCGGACGGGTCGAGGAGCGCGGCGAGGAAGTGTTCGTAGGCCCGGACGAGCCGGTTGCGGGCCCGCCCGCGCGGCGGGCCGCCGGCCGGCGGCGGCCCCCACATGGGGACGGCGTGGACGTGGGTGACGTGGGCGGGCGTGTCCCACACCACCGGTTCGCGGCCGGTGCCGGTGACGGCGATGACGTCGAACGCGATGTCCGGCATGCCGCGTACGAGCTGGTCGCACCAGACGCTGACGCCGCCGTGACTGTGCGGGTAGGTGCCTTCGGTGAGCAGGGTGACGCGCGTCGTGTGGCGGCGCGCGCCGTGGGGAACGTGCATGGCTGTGCTCCACGGCCGGAATGGGGACGGTCGGTGGCGCTTCCGGGCGCGCGTCGCCGCGCGGGCCGGGAGGGCGTCGGTCGTGTGCCGCTCAGCGGTCCGAGGTGTACGGGACGGACTCGGAGACGCCGACGGGGACCGTGGTGGCCGGTGCCGGTGCCGGTGCCGGTGTCGTTCCGCCGGCGGACGCCGTGTCGTCGAGGGGCGCGGCGGCGGACGAGGGCAGCGACAGGGTTGGCGGGCCGTCCGCCGAGGACGTCCAGCCCGACATCCGCCCCGCGTAGGCCTCGCCGAACACGGTGCCGGCCAGAGTGGTTCCGGTCGGCACGGTCACGGGGACCGCGGTTCCGGCCGGTGCCTGCACCGTCACGGCGTCGCCGATGCGGTACGCCGTCACCGAACCGGCGTCCAGGGCGGCGCGCCAGGCGGCCCGGTGTTCCAGCTCCGCGCCGATGTCCTTCATCCGCAGGTTGACCACGGGGGTGTCGGCCGCGAAGAGCGCGTCGTAGCCGCCGAGGACACCGTCGAGGACGGGGTAGGCGATGCGGTCCTCGGCCAGGTTCGACTGATGGATGAAGTGGGGTCTGGGATCGTTGCCGAGCACGTGGGAGAGGGCGGTGCGGGTCTCCAGCGGCACGATGTGGTCCTGGTATCCGGTGGCGGGGTCCAGCGGTGCGTCCAGGCAGGTGGTGGTGGCCGGGTTGTCCTCGCAGATGCCGCTGCCGCCCTGGGCGCGGCCGGTGTAGATCCAGTTGTACTCGTCGACCTGCTCGGCGGCCCGCGCCGCGTTGTAGAAGACGTTCATCGGGTAGCGGGGTACCGTCGTGGCCGGACCGACCTGGCGCCGGCCGGGTTCGCGGGAGTTGTCCGAGCCGAGCCAGGCGATGCCGTTGTCGGCGAGGGCGGGGCCCAGGTGGGGGTTGTCCTCGTCCTGTTGGGGCAGCACGGCCAGACCGGAGTGCTCGCCGGTGACCAGTTCGTCGTCCTCCAGGGGGAGTCCGACGTTCCGGCCCCACACCCGGTTGTTGGCGATCTCCGCGGAGATCTCGCTCCGGCTCACCCACCGTGTGCTGCCGTCGGCGTTCGTGGCGCACTTCCAGGGCACCACCGAGGTGTCCTGGACGCACCCGAGGAAGGCGTGCGTGTAGGTGTGGTTGATCCAGCGGAACCGGTCACGTGCGGCGATCAGCCGGTCGGCGAGCGCGTCGACGCCGCCGTGGTCCTCGCGCTGGTCGACGCTGCCGGCCGCGTTGTAGGCCAGGTCGAGGGTGAAGCGGCGGTCGGCCTGCCAGGCGAGGGCGTGGTCGACGTCCGCCGGGGTCATCCGGATCGGGTCGGGTGTGGCCGAGGGGTCGGTGCAGTCGACGTCGCCGGGCGTGCAGTCGAGGTCGGTGTTCCAGCGGTCGTCGGCGGCGAGCACGTCGTCGACGTGGACGGCGAAGTAGTTGCGGGACGCGCCGAGGTGCAGGCCGTCCGTCATCCAGTCCACGATGCCCCGGGCCAGCAGCCGGAACTGCTGCTGGTACCGGTTGTAGACGAAGGTGACGACCAGTTCCCGCCGCCCGTCGTGCCGGTACTCGCCGACCAGGGAGCCGCGCGCGTTGGAACCGGGGATCGGCGCGTCGACGTACGGGGTGAAGTCGGCGCCGGGTGCGGGCTGGGACAGGTACGCGTAACTCTCGCCCACGTCGGGGGAGTTGTCCTCGAACGGGACGGCCCCCTCCAGATAGCCGAACGGCCCTGTCCGGCCCGCGGCGGTCACCTGTGCCTGGACGCCGTCGAGGCCGCCGGAGTAGCCGTCGTCGACCGGATAGCGCAGGCCGGCCTCGGGGCGCGCGTAGGTGTAGGCGTCGACCTGCGGGACGGCGTAGGTCCGCTCGTAGGCCGCCAGGGCGTCCATCTCGTCCGAGCCGGCGGCGAACGGGTTGTCGTCGGGCAGCACGACGGCCTGGAATCTGGCGCGGGGCCGTCCGTCGACCGTGTCGGCCAGGAACGCGGTGTCGATGACGGGCCGGTCGGCGTCGGTGAGATCGATCGTGGTGTACGGCGTTCCGGCCGTGTCGAGTTCGGCGGCGATCGCCTCTGTCGCCGGTCCGCCGTCGCTGACCACGAGGACCCTGAGGTCGACGCGGGGCGTGTCGGTGTCGGCGTGAGCCGGGCCGGCCGGCAGGCCGAACGCGGCGACGAGCACGCCGGCCGTCAGTGCGCCGGCGCGAAAAATCCGCTGCATGCGGTGAAGTCCCCTCCCCGGGCAGGGGCGAGCGCGCTCGCTCGGAACGGCCGCACCCCCCGTGCCACGCCGGCTTCCCCCTCAGAGGCCGGTCGTGAACGCTGAAATCGTGTCACACGGTGGGAGTTGTGTGCGCTTTATGTGATGGTCTTGCGAAACATGACGGAAAAGCACGGGTGTCCGGAAGGGGCGGGCCGGGGGAGTGAGGGGGCGGCAGGGTGTCGCGCCGGCGGCGGGTGGGGCGCCCGCGGGGACGGACGGGCGAGGTCGGTGCTGGTCGGAGGGCGATGGGTCGGATCCCGGCGGGTGGGAGGCCTGGGCGGGCAACGCTCAGTGGTCTACGCCACATCCGGTCCGTGCACAGAACGTTTCCGGTCATCACCGGTGTGTCGCGTCACCCGCCGGGCACGAGCCACGCGCACGGCGGGAGTGCGGGCCGGCCCCGTGTGTGAGGCCCTTGGGGGCCCGCCGGTCCCGGCGCCGTGGCGTCGGGCGGACCCCGGCTCGACAGGGCGAGGACTCAGCTCGCCGGGCCTGGTGCGGGGAGGCTCCACACCGTGACGTACCCCTTGTACCTCGATCTCCCCCGGATCACCCGCCCGCAGCGGCCGCAGACCGCCCGTGTCCCCACCCGACCGCATGCCGTCCCGCCTCCCGTGTGCCGTGGCCGCTCCGGTGACGGAGCCTAACCACCGCCTCCACCGCACGCCTGAGTACGACGACTCACCGCCGTCCACCGGTGAGTGACGACTCGGCACGGTCCACCGGTCGGTGGGGGCCGGTCGGCTGTGGTCGGTGAACCCGTGGGAGCGGCCGGGTCGCAGGACGTCGTAGGTCAGGTGCGCCGCTGTCGAGGTGGAGGCCACGCGCTGCCGGGACAGTGCGGCCGGGCTCGCCGGCTCGCGCTCAGAGGGAGCTGAGAGGTTCCTGTGCCAGGGTGGCGCCCCTGATCGTGGCATGTCAGGTGCCCGCCAACCCGCTGGAGGAGATTCCATGAGCCTGGTCGACGGCTTGCCCGCGCACGTTCTGTTCGTGCACTTCGTTGTCGTCCTCGTGCCCCTGACCGCGCTCGCGCTCGCGGTCGGCGCGATCTGGCCGGGCGTCGCGCGGCGCATGGGTGTCGTGCTCCCGCTGCTCGCGCTGGTCACACTCGTCAGCGTGCCGCTCACCGCGGAGTCGGGGGAGTGGCTGGAGCGCCATGTGGCGGGTGGTGAGCTGGTGCGCCGCCACGCCGGGCTCGCCGACGGCCTGCTTCCCTGGGCCGGGGGACTGTTCGTCCTCGCGGCGGTCGTCTGGTGGACGGCCCGGTCCGCCGCCGGGGCCGGGACGAAGCGCGGCCCCCGGAGGTACGCCGCACCCGTGCGCGTCGCGCTCGCGGTGCTGTCGCTCGTCGTGTCCGTGGGAGCCGTCGTGGACGTCTACCGCATCGGGGACTCCGGCGCGAAGGCCGCCTGGCACGACGGCTTCTCCAGGACGGCGTCGGGCGGTGACGGGGACGACTGAGCCGCCCGGCGAGGCGAGGGTCGGGGGCGGCACCGAGTCGCGCGGCCGGGCACCGGCGCTCTCGCCGACCGGTACCGGAGTGGCCCGGGCCGGCGGCCGCGGCGCGCGTCGGCCGATACGGTGGGAACAATACCCCAGGGGGTATGGTTGACCCCGTTGTCCGAGGACGCGCCCCGGCTGCCGGCCGTGTCGTGTCCGTCGTTCCGCTCGGCCGGTTCGGAGGGTGGCGACGGAGTCCGGGACCGCTGCGGCGCTCGGCGCCCCGGTCGCGGCCCGCCGCACCCGCCCCTCGCCCGACCCCCGCCCCCGAGGCGTGTGGGAACCGGCTCTCACCCAGGAGCACCACCCGTGAAAATCCCTCGCAGCACCGCCCTTCCGGAAGCCGCCCCGACTCCACCCGAAGCCGCCCGACCAGGTCCGCTCGGCCGCCTCGGCGTCTGGTCGGCGAGCCACTTCAAGGCCGTACTGGTGGGGTGGCTACTGATCGTCGGCGTGCTCGGCGCCTTCGCCCCCCAGGTCAACTCCGCGCTCTCCGGGGCCGGCTGGCAGGCCGACGGATCGGACTCGGTCAAGGTCCGCCAGATCGCCGAGGACCACTTCGGCGGCAACGCCTCCTCCGCGCTCCAGATCGTCATCAGCGCCGACCGCCCGGTCACCACACCCGACGTCCGGGCCGTGATCGACGAGGCGGGCACCCTGGCGGCCGAGGACCCCCGTGTCTCCACGGTGATCCCGCCGCAGCAGGGCGCCACCATCAGCGCGGACGGCCGTACCGCCGTGGTCCTGGCCGGTGCGGCGGCGGACCCCAACGAGATGGTGCGGGCCGCCGACGACCTCAAGGAACCGCTCCGGGAGCTCTCCGGGGACGGGATCGAGGTGCACGCCACGGGGGCGTCCGTGCTGTGGAGTGACTTCAACAAGGCCAACCACGACGCCATGCTGAAGTCCGAGATGCTCTCCTGGCCGGTCACCCTGGCCATCCTGGTGCTGGCCTTCGGCTCCCTGGTGGCCGCCGGACTGCCCCTGCTGCTGACCCTCGCCGGACTGGCCGCGTCGGCCGGGTCCCTCGTGCTGATCAGCCACCTGTTCCCGGTGTCGATCTGGGCCATGAACTTCGCGATGATGTTCGCGCTCGCCCTCGGCATCGACTACGCCCTGTTCCTCGTGGTCCGCTTCCGCGGCGCCCGCGTCGGCCGGAAGCAGGGCATGCGCGCGGCGGTCGCCGAGACGATGGACACCGCGGGCAAGGCGGTCCTGCTCTCCGGGGCGACCGTCCTGGTCAGCCTCTCCGCCGTGATGCTCGTGCCGTCGCCGGCGTTCCGTTCCATGGCGGGCGGCATCATGCTCGCCGTCGTCTTCATCCTGGCCGCCACGCTCACCCTGCTGCCCGCCGTGCTCGGCAAGCTCGGCCACCGCATCGACGCCCTGGCCCTGCCCTGGGCCCACTCCGGCGAACACCGCTCACCGCGCTTCGCCGCATGGGGCGAACGGCTGTGGAAGCACCCCTTCAGGTACGGCGCGCTGGCGCTCGTCGCCCTGCTGGCCCTCGCCGCCCCGGTCATCGGGCTGCGCACCGCCATGCCCTCGATCAGCGTCATCCCCTCCGACGCCAGCGCCCGCGCCGGCTACACCGCCGTCCAGGAAGCCTTCGGCGCCGGTGCTCCGGGAACCCTCCAGATCGTCACCCCGACCGAGCAGGCCGACGAGGTCGCCCAGCAGGTCGGGGCGACCGAGGGCATCGCCGGCGTGATGCCCGCCCAGCCCGCCGCCGACGGTTCCGGCTGGTCGATGATCCAGGCCGTGCCCACCGTCGACCCCTCCGACCCGGGCCTCGGCGGCACCGTGGACACCCTGCGCGCCGAACTGCCCGACCGTACCCTCGTCGGCGGCGCGGCCGTGGAGAACCTCGACCTGCAGCACCTGCTCACCGAGAAGACACCGTTGGTCATCGGCGTGGTGCTGGCCCTCGGCTTCGTCCTGCTGCTGATCGCTCTGCAGGCGCCGCTCATCTCCTTCCTCGGTACCGTCGCCAGCCTGCTGTCCACCGGCGCCGCCTTCGGCGTGGCCCGCCTGATCTTCCAGGACGGTCACGGCGCGGACCTGCTGGGCTTCACGCCGCAGGGCTTCCTCGACGGCTGGGCCCCGGTGTTCTTCTTCGCGATGATCTTCGCCATCGCCATGGACTACACCGTGTTCCTCCTGGCCTCCGCCAAGGAGCACTACGAACGCAGTGGGGATCCGCGAGAGGCCATGACCGGCGCCCTCGCCCACTCGGGACGGGTGATCTTCGCAGCGGCCGCCGTCATGGTCGCCGTGTTCTTCACCTTCGCCCTGTCCGGCCCGCTCCCGCCCAAGGAGATGGGCATCGTCCTCGGCGTCGCCGTCCTGCTGGACGCGGCACTGGTCCGCCTGGTGCTGCTGCCGGTGCTGCTGCGCCTGGCCGGGCACGCCGCCTGGTACACGCCGCGCCGGCTGCGGCGGATCCTGCCCGACATCACCTTCTCGCACGGCCACGACTGAGCCGGGCCCGTCCACACGTTCCCGGGCGGCGCGCACGCGCCGCCCGGGAACCCCCACGTTCGAGGGGGAGGGCCTCCAACCGCTTCTCGCGGTTCCTGATCACGCGGTGCGCATCCCCCCGGCTGCTCCTCCGCGTCTCCTCACGGGGCCCTCCCCGTCTCCTTCACTGCACCACCCCGGCGCCGGTTCCGCGAGGGCCGTAGGGCCCTCGTCGCGGGGCTTCCGGCGCCTCGACACCCACGGGGCCGACGCCTGCCCCGGCCCTCCGGCCCCCGATCGACGAAGCGACGCGGCTCCCGGTGCGGGAACCGCGTCGCACAACGCCATGTCGCCCCCCTGCGCGGCGGGCCGCCCGGCGGGACTCAGTTCGTGCTGTCGCCGTCCGTCAGCGCGGCGAGTGCGGCGTCGAGGCGGCGAGTGGCCTCTTCGGCGACCGGGCGCAGCGCGTCGAGTCCCGTGAGGGCGACCATCGTGTCCGGGTCGAGGGCCTGTACGGCGGTACGGTCGCCGTCGCGGCGGACGACCACGTTGCAGGGCAGCAGCAGCCCGATGCTGCGGTCGGTGTCCAGCGCACGGTGGGCGAGGGACGGGTTGCAGGCGCCGAGGATGACGTAGTCCTCCATGTCCTGTGCGGCGTGGCCGAGCTTGGCCCTGAGGGTGGCGGTGATGTCGATCTCGGTGAGGATGCCGAAGCCCTGGGCGGCGAGCGCGTCGCGGGTACGGGCGACGGCGGTGGCGAAGTCGGTGTCGAGCCGCACGGTGCGGTCGTAACGCATGGGATGGCCTGCTTTCGGGTCGGGCTCACGCGGCCGGAACGGATGCCCGGGCGCGAGCGAGGTACTCGGGACGTCTCCGGGGCTCCTCTGCCCCCTTGAATACCCCCCGGGGTACCCATGTTAGCCTCGGGTAATACCCACGGGGGTACGTCTTCACCGGAAGGGAGCACCTCGTGTTCTTCGTCGACACGATCGAGGTGGCAGGCCTCGGGAACCGCGGCTATCTCGCCGGAGGCGAGCGGACGGCCGTGGTGGTCGACCCGCCGCGCGACATCGACCGGGTGATCACGGCCGCCGCCCGGCGCGGAGTGCGGATCTCGCACGTCGTCGAGACCCACGTCCACAACGACTACGTCACCGGCGGCCTCGAACTGGCGCGGGTCACGGGGGCCGCCTATCTGGTACCGGCCGGTGCCCGCGTGTCCTTCCCACGCGTCCCGGTGCACGACGGCGACCGCGTGGACGTCGACGGCGCCGCCGGTCTGAGCCTTCGAGCCCTGGCCACGCCCGGCCACACCCCGCACCACACCGCCTACACGCTGGAGGAGAACGGCGCGGCGGTCGCGGTGTTCACCGGAGGTTCCCTGCTGATCGGGACGGTCGGCCGCCCGGACCTGGTCGAACCCCGGCTCACGGAACGGCTGGCCCGGGCGCAGCACGCCTCCGCGCACCGACTTGCCGCCGAACTCCCCGACGAGACAGCGGTGCTGCCCACACACGGGTTCGGCAGTTTCTGTGCCTCGTCGCAGACGGCGGGCGAGGACACGACCATCGGCAAGGAGAAGGCCGCCAACGAGGCACTGACCCGGGACGCGGACACGTTCGTCGCGGAGCTGCTGGCCGGGCTGGACGACATCCCCGCGTACTACGCCCACATCGGGCCGGTCAACGCGGCCGGGCCCGTCCCGGTCGACCTCACGCCGCCCGCGGTGGCCGACGCCGAGGACATCGCCGCCCGGCTGGCGGCGGGGGAGTGGGTCGTCGACCTCCGTGACCGGATCGCCTTCGCGCGGGGGCACGTGTCCGGCTCGTTCAACTTCGAGGCCGAAGGTCAGCTCGCCACCTACCTGGCCTGGCTGATCCCCTGGGGCAAGCCGGTCACCCTGCTCGCCGAGTCGCCCGGACAGCTCGCCGACGCCCAGCGCGAGCTGACCCGGGTCGGCCTCGACCGCCCGGCCGCGGCGGCCACCGGGACACCGGCCGACTGGCTGCGCGACGGCGAGGAGCCCTCCTCCTTCCCCCGGGCGGTGTTCGCCGACCTGGCCGGCCGACGCCCCGCAGACGGGGTCGTCGTCCTCGACGTGCGCAGGTCCTCGGAGCGTGCGGCCGGATATGTCGACGGCTCGGTGCACATCCCGATCCACACCCTGCACCGCCGCCTGGACGAGGTGCCCGAGGGTGAGGTCTGGGTGCACTGCGCGAGCGGCATGCGCGCCGCGATCGCCGCGTCCCTGCTGGACTCCGCGGGCCGCCGCGTGGTCGCCGTGGACGACACCTTCGAGGCGGCCGAGCAGGCCGGACTCACCGTCCGGCGCGGATGAGCGCCGGCCAACGCCCCGGTAGTGCAAGACCGCCGGCGCCGACGACGTGACGTCACGCTCACGGCAGGCGCGTCGGTGCCACCCCTATGACAGACAGGAGCGAAACGGCATGATCAGCCTCTTCCGGCGCGGCCGGAGCCGTCCGGGCCGTGTGACGGTCCGCGAGGCCGCCGCGCGCACCGGCTATGGGCCCGGCCCCGAGGGCGGCGGCGCGGCCACCGGTCAGGGGACCGGCGGCGCGGATGGCGACGCCGTCCTGCTCGATGTGCGCGAACGCCACGAGTGGCAGGCCGGTCACGCGCCCCGGGCCGTGCACCTGCCGCTGTCCGCGCTGGCGTCCGGCGCTGCGCTGCCCGCCCGTGTGAAAGACCGGCCGCTGGTGGTGATATGCCGCTCCGGCAACCGCTCCCGGCGGGCCGCCGAACTGCTCAGCGCCCGGGGCGCGGACGCGGTCGACGTGACCGGCGGCATGCGGGGGTGGGCCGCGGCGGGGCTGCCGGTGGTGGACGCCCGAGGCCGGAACGGCACCGTCGCGTGAGCGCTGTCATCCTCGCCCTGGCGGCCGGGGCCGTGATCGGCCTGGCGCTGGGCGCGCTCGGGGGCGGCGGCAGCGTCCTCGCGGTACCCGCCCTGATCTACCTGCTCGACTTCACCCCGGTCGGGGCGACGACCGCCAGTCTGGTCATCGTCACGATCACGTCGGTCACCGCGCTGGCCGCACACGCCCGCGACGGGCATGTGCGATGGCGCACGGGGCTGCTGTTCGCGGCGTCCGGGATCGTACCGGCGATGGTGGGCGGCGCGCTGGCGGCCCGGATTCCGGCCACCGTCCTCACGGCGGCCTTCGCGGTGGTGGCCGGGGCGGCCGCCGCGCGGATGCTGCGCCCCCGTCGGCGCGCGGACACCCCGGCGCCGGTGCGGCCGGGGAAGGCCGTGGCGGCCGGTGCCGGGCTCGGCGCCGTCACCGGCGTCCTCGGCGTCGGCGGCGGCTTCCTCGCCGTACCGGCGCTGGTGAGCGTGCTCGGCCTCCGCATGCGCGACGCCGTGGGCACCAGCCTGCTGGTCATCACCGTCAACTCGCTGGCCGCCCTGTCGACCCGCGCGGGCACGGTCGAGAGACTGGACTGGGCGGTCGTCGGCCCCTTCGTCGGTGCCGCGGTCCTCGGTGCCTGGGACGGCAAGCGGCTGGCCGCGAAGGTCTCCGGCCCCGCGCTGCAGCGGCTCTTCGCCGTGGTGCTGCTGGCCGTGGCGGCGTTCATGCTGGCCGACGCAGTGTGGTGGGGGGGGGGGGGGGGGGGGGGGGGGTT